>CAYQRA010000089.1:0-11505 GCA_964419315.1 uncultured Saprospiraceae bacterium
AAGCGTACTTAGGTAATGAGGAGGAATGAGACAATCGGAATCAAAAAAGAGCAACCAGTCGCCGAGTGCTTTATCCATCCCGAAATTTCGACTCAAGCCCGGACCCGTATTTTCTTTGAAAAAATAACGGATGTCAATTTGCTCCGCAAAATCTTTGGTGAGGTGCTCGCAAGGCTCGCTAGAGCCATCTTCTACAATCACTAATTCAAAATCCTTAAAGTCTTGTACCACTAAACTCTCTAGCAGTTCTTGGACTTCTATTGGGCGATTATAGACCGGAATAATGATTGAATATTTGGGCATAAAAAAGTCGTCAAACAAAGTATTTAATAGACCGTTTATTAAACTGGAGATCCTTGCTTAGGTTACAAGAATCTTCGTTTTTACCTTGCAAAACTACAAAAAGCTATTAGATTGAACGGTTTTTGTTAAACACGACTTATTTTAACTGAATATGGATGGTTTTAGTCTCATTAGGACTAAGGGTCTTAAAACTTGCGGCTGAAAAACTAGGAGGTCCTAGCCGTCCCATGACATCATTAGAGAAACCATAGCCTTCTTTGGGGAGTCCGATAAAATTAGTATCAAACTGTTGATTGCCATTCTTATCATGGTATAGTGCAATCGCATATTGACCGGGGGGAAGGTCGGGAAAGTCACATCGAGCGCTTTCTCCTTTTACCGCAACTTTCATTCTACGAAACACATTTTCTTCATCCAAAAAAGACTCTTCCGTGTTGTAGAGCGCAATATATACATCACCAGTAAATTCTTTAATAGAATTGACTTCTAGAGTGAGTTGTGCAGAACTAAGTAAAGGGAGGCTAAGAAAAGGAAGGAGGAGAAATAATGTTTTTCGTAAGGATATTTGCATAAAATTAGGTTTTAAAGTTGAGTAACATCCCTAAAACGTAAAAGTTCATCAAGGTATTCTCTGGAATTAGACAATCTAGGAATCTTATTTTGATTTCCGAATTTACCTCTAGCGCGCATCCAGTTTAAAAAAGTGCCCGTAGGAAGCGGATGTAAGCGAAGGCGAGTCAAAGCTAAGTCCTTGTATCGTTTGGCTTCATAATCGGAATTGATCAGCTGTAAATTCAAATCCAATTGATTGGCAAACTGATCGAGGTCAGCAGGTGCTTTTTCAAATTCAATCATCCATTCATGTCCTCCTTTATGATGGTCTTGGAAATAAATTGGACCAACGGTATATTCGCTAGCCGATACTTCAAATTGACGGCAGGTTTTGACCAAGGCTTTGTCTGTATTGGCAACCATTACTTCTTCTCCGAAAGTGTTGATAAATTGTTGGGTTCTTCCGGTAATTTGGATTTTGTAGGGATGCAAGGAAGTAAATTTTATCGTATCTCCGATTTTGTATCGCCACAGCCCAGCATTGGTACTGATGATCAGGGCATAGACTTTATCGAGTTCAACACCTTCCAATGGAACCGCTTGTGGATCGGTGCTCTCCCATTCTTCTATCGGCAAGAATTCATAAAAAACACCATTATTGAGCAACAGTAGCATGTCCTCATCTTCCTTATTGAGCTGAGTCGCAAAATACCCTTCGGAGGCATTATAGACTTCGTGATAATTGACTTTGCCGGAAGGCAAAAATCGCTGCATTTGTTTTCGATAAGGTGCCATTCCTACACCTCCATGTATAAATGCTTCAAAGTTGGGCCAGATTTCTAAGATGTTTTCTTTGCCAGTGCGTTCTAATAACTTTCTAAACAAAACAATGACCCAAGTAGGAACGCCGCCGACCATGGTTACTTCTGAAGCTATTTTGGGATCTGTTCCAACATCCACCATTTTTTCTAATTTTTGTTCCCATTCTGCCATTAGACAAATGTCAAAATCAGGTTCAAAAAAAGGTCGCGCAATGATCGGCATATTTTTGATCATCAGCGCCGAAACATCTCCAAAGATGATGGGGGATTCTGGTTTGTATTGTTGGTAAGAGCCGCCCATGACAAAGTTTTTCCCTGCAAAAATCAGACTATCAGGATGCTCATGGTAATAAGCAGTCATGGTATCCCAAGTTCCTTGAATGTGACAATTGCGGAAATTTTGATCAGAGACCGGGATGAATTTACTTTTATCGTTGGTAGTGCCAGAGGATTTGGAAAAAAGAAGGGTTTGACCGGGCCAGAGTACATCCGGTTCTCCTTCCATCATACGAGAAATGTAAGGTTTGAAGCCTTCATAATCTTGGATGGGTACTTTTTGGCAAAAATCAGCATAAGTTTTTATAGAAGAGTAACCGTAGGTTTGTCCCCACTCGGTATATTGGGCATCATAGAGTAAGCTTTCAAACCACTGTTGTTGTAGATCCAAAGGGCTATTGACCATAGCGTCCAAACGTCGATACCTGAACTGGTAATACTTTTTGAATAGGGCATTGAAAGACTTTCTCATTTTTGTTAGGAAATTGGGTTAAAACTTGTTCCTCCTAGCGTAAAATCACGCTATTTTTTGAAATTCAAAAAATCAACAAAGCATTATTTCCTAACTAAAAATAAAAAATAATTCTTAATAATTTAATTCACGTGCTAGAAAAAAGAGAAAATCGGAAAATCGAGTCGCTAAAGTTCTTCGACTAAAAATTTTCCAGTATAACTTTTCTTGTGTTTGGCTACTTTTTCAGGCGTACCTTGCACCACTACGGTGCCTCCGCGATGCCCTCCTTCCGGCCCCATGTCAATAATAAAATCTGCTACTTTGATCACATCCATGTTGTGCTCAATAATCACGATGGTATTGCCTTTGTCTACCAAACGATTGAGTACATGTAAGAGGTGTCGAATGTCTTCAAAATGAAGTCCGGTCGTCGGTTCGTCAAGGATATAAATCGTTTGTCCAGTATCTCGCTTAGAGAGTTCTTCGGAAAGTTTTACCCGTTGTGCTTCTCCACCAGAAAGCGTCGTGGCTTGCTGCCCCAAGGTGATGTAACCAAGACCAACATCCTTTAGGGTTTGCATGCGGCGATAAATATTGGGAATGTTTTGAAAGAAGACCACGGCTTCATTGACCGTCATGTCGAGTACGTCACTAATTGATTTTCCCTTAAATAAAATCTCTAAAGTCTCTCGATTATAGCGGCGGCCCATACAACGCTCACAGTCCACTTGTACATCTGGCAAGAAATTCATTTCAATCACGCGTTTTCCTGCTCCTTGGCATTCTTCACAGCGTCCTCCTTTTACATTAAAACTAAATCGTCCGGGTTTGTATCCCCTGATTTTTGCCTCCGGCAATCCAGAGAATATTTTTCGGATATCCCC
Source organism: uncultured Saprospiraceae bacterium (assembly GCA_964419315.1). GTDB lineage: Bacteria > Bacteroidota > Bacteroidia > Chitinophagales > Saprospiraceae > CALLVY01. The sequence goes on from CAYQRA010000089.1 coordinate 3,291, forward strand.
AAAAACTTTGGTATAAGTTGCCGGATTAGAACGTGGTGTTCGACCAATCGGAGATTGATCAATTTCAATAACTTTGTCGACTTTGTCGAGCCCTTTAAAAGATTTATGAGCCATTGGTTTTTTACGACTTTTGTACAAATGCTGTCGCAAAATAGGATAGAGAGTCTCATTGATTAAAGTAGATTTTCCACTACCCGAAACTCCCGTAATACAAGTAAAAGTGCCCAATGGGATTTTGATGTCTACTTTCTTTAGATTATTACCCGTAGCACCTTTTAGTTCTAGAAAATCGCCATTGCCTTTTCTTCTTTTTTCTGGTACTTCTATGTTTTTGCGACCATTGAGATAGCTGGAAGTGATGGTTTTGTTTTTGAGAAAATGCTTAGGAATTCCTTCTCCAACCAATTCACCACCAAGCTTGCCAGCTCCGGGACCTAAGTCGATCAAGTAATCGGATGCCAGCATGATGTCTTTATCATGTTCCACCACCAAAACCGTATTGCCAATATTAGCCAGTTCTCGCAAAGCTTCGATCAATTTTTGATTGTCTCTCTGGTGCAGTCCGATACTCGGTTCATCGAGGATATAAGTAATTCCCGTAAGCTGAGACCCTATTTGTGTAGCGAGGCGAATGCGTTGTGCTTCGCCACCAGAAAGCGTTCTTGCGGGGCGATCTAGGGTCAGGTAATCTAATCCGACATGTAGAAGAAAACCGATTCTCAAATTGATTTCTTTCAGAATATCTTTGGCAATCATCCCCTGACGTTTCGTCAATTTCTTCTCTAGCGCAATCATTGCTTTAGAGAGTTCATCAATGTCTAGTTGTGCGAGTTGGGAAATGTTTTGTTCATTGAGTTTAAAGTGGAGCGATTCTTTGCGTAAGCGCATGCCTGCACAAGTTTCACAAACATCAATACTCATAAATTCTTCGGCCCAGCGTCGGATGGTATCGGAAGAAGAATCTTTGTACCAACGCTGAAGCATATTCATCAATCCTTCATTGGCTAGACTATAGGCGTGATCGCCACCACCATAATTCATTTTTACTTTTACTTTCTCTCCACCATTCAGAATGATTTCTAATGCTTTTTTAGGAATCTTGGCGACTGGCGTATCAAAGGTGAATTTGTATTTTTTGGCAATCGCCTTTAGTTGTTTAAAGGTATAATTGTCTCGCACTTCACCAAAAGGAGGGATTCCAATTTCGTTGATGCTCTTGCTGTCATCTGGGATGACTTTATCGGGGTCTACAATATTGATTTTCCCTAAGCCATTGCAAGTCTGGCAAGCTCCATATGGAGAATTGAAAGAGAAAGCATTAGGCGAAGGTTCTTCGTAGGAAATTCCCGTATCGGGATCCATTAGGTGTTTACTGTAGGGAAAGGTTTCTTGGGTATCGTGATTCATCACTATGATGAGCCCATTTCCCATATTCAAAGCGGTACCGAGCGAAGTGGCAAGTCGTTCTCGTCTTTCTTCGGTGACTTTGATTCGATCAATGACCACTTCAATGTCGTGCACCTTGTAGCGATCGACCTGCATACCGGGTTTGAGGTCAAGGACTTTTCCGTCTACTCGCATCTTGGTATACCCTTGTTTTCTGATTTGGTCAAAGAGCTCTCGGTAATGTCCTTTTCTAGCTCGAACGAGCGGAGCCAATAAGAGGGTTTTTTTATTTTTAAAATGATCGAAGATGTGATCGACCATTTGGTCTTCCGTATATTTTACCATCTTCTTGCCCGTCTCATAAGAATAAGCATCTCCTACTCGCGCAAACAAGAGCCTTAGAAAATCATAAATTTCTGTGATGGTTCCGACGGTTGATCTTGGATTTCTTCCCGTCGTTTTTTGTTCGATAGAAATGACCGGACTTAAGCCCGTAATTTGTTCTACATCCGGGCGTTCCATTTCTCCGATAAATTGCCGTGCATAAGCAGAGAAGGTTTCCATATAACGGCGTTGACCTTCTGCGTAGATGGTATCAAAAGCCAAAGAGGATTTACCACTACCGCTAATCCCTGTGATGACCACAAATTGGTTTCGAGGAATTTTTACACTGACGTTTTTAAGATTGTGTACTCTGGCCCCAGTTACGGTGATGTATTCGTTTTCTAGTGGGTGGTGACCATTTTTTTGGACGCGCTTCTTCTTTTTCTGAGCCATAGTATTGGATGTTCATATGCTGAGTGCAAAAAGCACCGCAGCCGAGTAAGAAAACTAATAAACCCCTTATCAGAGGTTAAAGTTTAGAGAGGGGGTAAAGTTACTGAACGAAAGGCTGTTTTTCAAGAAAGCTTGCTCATTAGTGAATGGCAAACTTTATATACTTGATGGTCTTTTGGTCTCTTAGGTGTTGGTATTCGTAATAGGTTTTTAAATCTAGTTCTGGTAAGGGAAGATCTTTGCTGTAGATATCATCATCCTGATAGAGGATTTCTACGAAAGGGATACTGGAGAGGGTTTCGAGAGAATATTCATAGAGCGTAGGATCATCTGTTTTGAGATGGCAAATACCTCCGGGGACTAAAAATTTGCGATAGCTATCAATGAATCGAGGAGAAGTTAGTCGGCGATTGATTTTGGTTTTTCCTAGGAAAGGGTCAGGGAAGGTGATCCATATTTCATTGATCTCATTGGGGGCAAAGAAAAGAGCGATTTGTTCGATCCGAGTCCGAAGGAAAGCAGTATTAGATAAGTTTTCTTCCAGTGCGATTTTGGCACCTTTCCATATTCGAGCTCCTTTGATATCGACGCCGATAAAATTGCGCTGGGGATACATTCTCGATAAACCTAAGGAATATTCTCCTCGGCCACAGGCCAACTCTAAGGTAATCGGTGCTTCGTTTTTAAAATGTTCTGTCCCCCATTTTCCTGTCAAATCTACTGCTACCCCATCCAAGCCGATTAAGCCTGGGTTTTTAGGATCAAAGTTTTCGTACACATGAGGGAAGGAGAGGAGTTCAGAAAATTTCTGGAGTTTATTTCTACGACTCATTATTCTTGATCAATTACTTAAATAAGATCTTGACTTTTTTAAAAGAAAATCTTTTGATTTGAATTTGCGGGACAAATTTAAGGATTTGTTTAAAAAAAAGATTGATTTTTTGAGGAGATTGAATGGATTTTTCAACTTGCCTTAGGCGTCTGTTTTGATTTGTTCAACTTCTTTTCTTTGTTCAGCTACATATCCAAAAGCCATTTTAGGAGTATTGCGGGTGAAAAAGGAGCGGAGAATGAAATTAAAATTGGCTTTGCCAAACATGATTTTTGCGTACAGAGAGTAAATAGGCTGCTTTTTTGCTGAAAATAGCTCCTTCTCAAGCTTGCTTGTTTCTCTTGTTGATAATGGAAGGATTAATGATGATCTTTTAAAGTTTTACTTTAGGTTAAAGTATTTAAGTAACTTAAATAATCGTTGTTGAGAGTGAAAAAAATGCCAATTAAGAATTGATTTATTCAGGTCTTTTATAAATTTGGCTCTCCAAAATCGTTAAACACAAAATTTCCAGAAACTGTAATTAATCAAGATACTACTAAGCAGAAGGGAAAATGCTTAATCGTATCCATTTAGGGAGGACAAATGTTTTGTTCAGCCCTTATATTTCAAAACCCTGTTATAAAAGATAAATTCCAAACTTTAAAACAAATTTATTATGAGAAAACTGCGCCTCCTTCCGGTTGTATGCCTGACCTTTGTATTTCTTTTTTCTTCCTGTGTATCTAAGAAGAAATGGACTGAATTGATGAATGATAAAGAACAATTAGATATGATGTTGTCTCAAACACAAGAGCAAGTCAAATCCTTAGAGAATGATGTAGCTACTTTGGGAGATGAAAAGACGGAACTGCAAGAAGAATTTAATACCGAAACCAGTAGACTGAATGATGCGATTAGCGGAATCCAAACGGATTTGGATGCAGCTAAAACCAAGGCGAAAGAAATGGAAGAGATGGTGGAAGGAAAAGATGCTCAGATTAGTAAATTGTCTGCTGCGGTAAAGAGTCCATTTTTACCTTATACTTCCAAGGGCTTACAATTGACAGAGAAAGGAGGTGGTTTGTACCTTAGCAGCCCAGTAAGATTTAAAAGTGGCTCGGCTAGACTAACAAAAGATTCGAAAGCAGGCTTGCAAAGTATAGTGGATGCTTTGATGGCAGATCCTGCGGCACAGATGATTGTGGAGGGACATACCGATGATGTACCCATGAAGGAAGGCGCTCCGTATATGAGCAATAAGCAGTTGAGTATGGCAAGAGCTAACTCTGTGGTGAAGACCTTAGTTAAAATGGGCGTAAATCCTGTTCAATTACTTGCGGTAGGACATGGTGCAGATAAACCTGCGATGTCTTATGATGGTTTGGAGAACAAAGAAGAAGCTCGGGAATATAATAGACGTGCTGAATTTGCGGTGGTGACCAATCCAACAGAATTGTTCCAAATGAGTCAGGCGCTGTAGATATATTTAAGCAATGAAGCGTTTGCCTTAATCAAGCGTTATTCGTTTGCATGCCAATTTGAAAAAGCCTTGCAGGAATTTCCTGCAAGGCTTTTTGATATTATACTAGCTTTCTTAGAAGCTATTCGTCAAGAATAACATCTTGTTTATTTACTTATCTCGTCTTTGACTAGAGCGTAAAATTAGACCAGTATAGTTTGAGTATAAGTGCGATAAAAAGGAAAAATCCGATAAAGAACTTTAGCATACAATATCCTTTATTCCCTGCATCGTTGATTTGATCTGACATTTTTAATTTATTTTGATTTTGTGGTACAAAGAAAATGAAAATAAATGGTAACCGCAAAGACTTCTCCGTAATTGTCCATTAGATTTTAAAACCGCTTCTGGGTATCCTGCTAAAGTACGTCAGATCATCTGATCCTTGGTTTTACAGGCCGCATTGTACTGCCAACCACTCTTTTTCTGCAGGATCTAAGCTCGGCGCCAATTCTTCATAAACTTTTTTATGATAAGCCTTTAGCCATTCTTTTTCCGCCTTGTTCAACAAGTCTTCGTCAATAAGGTTTAAATCTATGGGGAAGAGGGTAAGGGTGTCAAATCTTAAAAACTGGCCATACTCCGTTTGCTGATCTTCTGTACAGAGGATTAAGTTTTCGATACGAATCCCATATTCTTCTGCCTGATAAAACCCCGGTTCGTTGGAAGTCAACATGCCGGCATGAAATGGAGTAGATACTTTTTTGCTAATTCCTCCGCTAATAGATTGTGGTCCTTCGTGTACGTTCAATAAAAAACCAACGCCGTGTCCAGTTCCATGTCCATAGTTGAGTCCTTTTTCCCAAAGGTGCTGGCGAGCAAGGACATCCATCTGGTTGCCCCTCGTTCCCTTAGGGAATTTTAATTTTCCCAATCCGATGTGTCCTTTTAATACTAGCGTAAAGTGTTCTTTCTGTTGGGCACTTGGAGGACCTAGGGCCGTAGTTCTTGTAATGTCGGTCGTACCTTGTAGGTATTGTCCACCGGAGTCCAATAATAGAATTCCTTCCGCTTTGATCATGGAGCAGGTATCCGGCATTGGGCGATAATGCACAATGGCTCCATTGCCGGCATAGCCGACAATCGCTGGAAAACTTTCCCCTAGATAATCGCCTTGTTCTCGACGAAAGTGATCCAATTGCTGCGCAACCTCAAATTCTGAAAGCATTTTATGCTTCAACTCCTTCTCCAACCAACGATACAAGCGAGTCAGCGCTACTCCATCCTTAATCATGGCTTCTTTAATATGCGCAATTTCTGTCTCATTTTTGATGCTTCGCATGAGTAGAGATGGATTGGGTTTTTCAATAATTTGTACCTGATTCAAACAGTCAATCGTTTGAATGTTAGTGCTAGATGGGTCAATTAAAATGGAGGTATCCTTATTGAGTTGTTGGAGGAAATTTTGTAATTTTTGATAGGGCTTAAGGATAACTCCGTCTGTTTCCAAAGCTATTTTTAAGTCTGAACCAATCTTCTCTTGCTCTACAAATAGGAAGGCATTTTGGCGACCTATGTGCAAATAAGAAATCAAGACGGGATTAAAGTCTATATCGCTAGCTCGAATATTGAGCATCCATGCGATGTCTCCCAACTCGGAGAGTAGATGATCGCTTGCTCCTAAGTTGTTCATGATGGTTCGGACGCGACCCAGTTTTAGGGCACGAGATTCTCCTGTAAAATGATCTTCGAGAAGGAAGGCTTCCGTGCTTGGAAGTGGCGGCCGATCTGGCCAAATGGTGGCAAAAAGATCAAGCCCATAATTGATTCGGATTTCTTTTCCTTGCAGGGCTTTAGTGATGTTTTGAATATTTTTATTAGAAAAAAGGCTACCATCGCAGCCAATTTGGCTACCATGCGGAAGATGTTCTTGTAACCATTCGATGTATTCTGGAGTATGGGGAACTTTGAGTTTGTGTAGTGCTACCTCACTATCTGCCAATTCTTGTGTTGCTTGAATGAAATACCTTGAATCGGTCCAAAGTCCAGCATGATCTGGAGTAACGATTACTAGACCGGTAGAGCCGGTAAATCCAGAGATCCATTCTCGGCTTTTCCAATGACCTGCTGCGTATTCACTTTGGTGGGGGTCACTGCTAGGAATCAAATAGGCGGCTAGATTATTCTTTGCCAGTTGTTCTCGTAAGGCTTTGATTCTATGGTTTACGGTCATGTTTGAGGTCCTATTTGGTAATTAAAAGTGAAAATTAAGAATAAAGATTGAAATTCCGGTTTTGTGTCACTTTTTTGCAGGCCATCTTGGAGGAAAAATAAAAGCAAGATTCGTCGAAAAGGAGTAAATAGCGCTGTTTTTAAGAAGATCATATTTTTATTTTAAATATAAATAATCAATTAATAAAAGGATTTGGCACTTTTTTTGCTATAAAAACGGCCTCAGCACTGGACATATTAAACTATTTGATTTATATTGGCTTTGAAAGCTTTCTTAAATAAGCGTTTTGCGACAAAAAGCCTGTCACATTTTTTTAAGAAGGTTTTATAAAGGGGGAAAAAACGTGATTGAATAAGAGCAAATTATAATATCCACTAAAGTTCTAAAGATTAAGTAGGTATCCCAAAAAGAAGACTATCTGAATAAAATATTTACAAACGAAAGAGAAAACCCAGAACAGATCCATGCTGAAGCAGAATTTAAGCCACAGACTCCTCCAAAAACTGTCTCCACAACAGATTCAACTCATGAAGCTGTTGCAAATACCGACAGCAACCTTGGAGCAAAGAATAAAAGAAGAATTAGAAGCTAATCCCGCATTGGATGAAGGGGAAGAAAATGAGGAGAGTGAGACGGATGCAGAGAGCGAAGAAGCGAAGTTTGCCGAAGGAGAGGGGGAAGGAGAAGCGGATCAGAGTGAAGAATCTCGCGACGATGAATTTGAATTAGATGACTATATCAATGAATACATTGAGGATGATCCGTCTAGTTATAAATTGAAAACCGAAAATTTTGCGGCGGACGATGAAGATAAATCTATTCCTATCGCTGTACAGGATACTTTTCATGAGTATCTAGAAACGCAATTGGGAATGCTCAAGCTGCAAGATGAACGGGAAATTAAAATTGCCAATCAAATTATTGGTAGTATTGATGATGATGGTTATTTGAGAAGAGACCCCATTGCGATCATCGATGATCTAATGTTTGCCCAAAACATTGTTTCTTCCGAAACCGAGATCTACTTTCTACTTTCGAAAATACAAAAATTTGATCCTCCAGGAGTAGGCGCAAGAGACTTACAAGAAAGTCTTACTTTACAATTGCGCAATAAGCTGGATACCGAAGATGACAATCAGGACGATGAGGATTTGAGAAATATCGCCTTGGCGCTGAGAATCATCAAAGAATATTTCAATGAGTTTTCTAAAAAACATTACCAGAAGTTACAACGGTATCTGAGTATTAGTGAATTAGAACTTAAAAATGCCATTGAACAAATACTGAAGCTAAACCCAAAACCAGCAAGTGGTTATAAAGGAAGTGGAAGTAGTACCATTCATTATATCGTTCCTGATTTTACCATCGTCAATCGCGATGGAGAATTGGACCTGACCCTCAACTCTCGAAACGCACCAGACCTCAGAATCAATGAGCACTACAAAGACATGCTCAAAACTTATAAGGTCAATAAGAAAAATAAAAAAACGGGTCGACAGGAAAAAGAGGCGGTTCTTTTTATCAAACAAAAAATTGACTCTGCCAA
>CAYQRA010000089.1:11515-13409 GCA_964419315.1 uncultured Saprospiraceae bacterium
GATTATGCAATACCAATATGACTTTTTCAGAACGGGCGATCAAAAGACTTTGCGTCCTATGATTCTCAAAGATATTGCAGACATTACAGGCTTGGATATCTCTACCGTTTCGCGGGTCGCGAATAGCAAATTTGTACAAACGGAATTTGGTACCAAACGCCTCAAAGATTTTTTCTCAGAATCCTTACAAACGAGTTCTGGTGAAGAGGTGTCTACGCTAGAGGTGAAAAAAATATTGACCGATATCATTGGAGAAGAACATAAGAAAAAACCATTCTCTGACGAGAAATTGAAAAATTTGCTTCGAGAAAAAGGTTATGAAATTGCTCGTAGAACAGTCGCAAAATATCGAGAGCAATTGAATATCCCAGTGGCTAGATTGCGTAAGGAGTTATAAGTTAGTTCGTCTTGCCAAAATAAAAAAGTGCTACGAGAGATCATCTCGTAGCACTTTTTCTTTGCTAAAGAAGGTGTTGTTTTTAAAATTATCCTTCGTTTGCTACCGCATCAAGAGCGGCCAGAATAATACGACAAGCTTTTCGTATTTCTTGTTCGCTAATGATCAATGGTGGAGCGATCCGCAAGCTGCGATCATTGAACAAAAACCAATCGGTAATCAATCCATTATCGATGCAAATTTTGATAACTTTTTGAACCTGATCAAAATCTTTTAACTCGACCGCCATCATCAATCCGGCACTGCGAATATCTCGGATCAAAGTGTGTTGGAGCAATTCCAAAAAGAGCGCTTCCTTCTGTGGAACTTGACTAATTAAATCACTTTCGGTCAATACCTTCAAGGTTGCCAAAGCGGCTGCACAAGAAACGGGGTGCCCACCAAAAGTGGTAATGTGTCCCAAGATTGGATCAAACGACAAAACCTTCATCACCTCCGCGGAAGCAATAAAAGCACCAATAGGCATGCCTCCACCAAGGCCTTTTGCCAAAAGCAAAACATCCGGAACGATACCATACTGCTCAAAAGCAAATAAGCTTCCCGTCCGTCCCATCCCCGCTTGGATTTCATCCAAAATCAAAAGCGCCTCCACTTCCGTACAGCGTGCTCTCAATTTTTGTAAAAATGCTTTTTGTGGTTTCCGTACGCCCCATTCTCCTTGTACCGTTTCTACAATAACGGCCGCTGTTTCCTCGCTAATTTTTTGCAAGCAAAATTCACAATTGAAATCAATGTGGCGGATGCCGGGTAGCAAAGGGCGAAAGCCTTGAGTCAATTCTTCATTATTCATCAGACTAATGGCGCCTTGTGTACTGCCGTGATAAGCATTGATACAAGAAATGATTTCGAAACGACCAGTATAGCGTTTGGCTAATTTCATGGCGCCTTCTGTCGCTTCTGTTCCGGAGTTGACGAAGTACACAGAATCTAAGGAAGCAGGAAGATGTTGAGCGAGTAATTGCGCTAATTCTACTTGTGGGGAAAGGACATATTCTCCATAAACCATCGTATGCAAATAACGCTGACTTTGTTGCTGAATGGCCGCTACCACTTTGGGGTGGCAATGCCCAAGACCACTGACCCCAATCCCCGAAATGAGATCAATATAGGATTTACCGGTTTCGTCAAAAAGATAAACCCCTTCTGCTCGATCCACTTGTAGGAGCAAAGGAAAAGCACTAGTTGGTGCTAAATGTTGGAGAAATAACTGACGGAGTGATGGCATTTTTTTATTTTGCAGCAAGTAATTCGATACAGGATTTACAAAAGTAACAAAAACAATTTATGAAGTTGTTTTAAAATAGATAGATGATTTTTTTGCAAGTCATTGACATTCAGGCTGCCCGTCCGCTATAGCGGTTCCCTCATTTAATGCATTGCCATGCATCACCCTACGGGATCATTCGGTCATTTCAGCTAATTATTTTCACCGTAGCT
>CAYQRA010000090.1:0-13317 GCA_964419315.1 uncultured Saprospiraceae bacterium
GCCCAACTCAATGACTTGTCAAGAAATCATTGAGGGCTTTTTTAAACAACTTCTATTTATATTGACTCGATAGGGCGGTGTCGCATTGGCGATGCTGCCCTTTTTGTGGAAGTTGAAAAATGTACTTTGTAAAAAGTACGTTTAATGCCAGTTAAGCTTCTTTCAATCGGCTTACCTTGTAACATATTGTTTAGGTTTCTTTTAAAAAGCCACTTAAAGCAACTTCAATTTTACGTTGCTCCTCTGTTCTCCAGCGAATGATATATCGCTCCATTTCTTCTCCTTGCAAAATAGTAATCATCCCCGTTCCCATTCGCCTTTTATCTTCTTGAATTTCTGGCTTAGAAATAGCATCGCGCAACAAATCAATAATCTGTTTTTTTTGCGCCTCATCCATAATCAAATCTCTTGCTTCGCCACCACTATAATTACCACTAGAGCTATGCATAGGATCTACGGGATTATAGCTCAAGGTATCACCACTGATAGTGTAAGCATTTCCATTACCATCAGAGTAAAAATATTTCTTGTGCATAATTTCTGAGCAATTGGTGAATAGTAAAAGCAAACACAGGTATAGACTGTATTTCATAAGGATTAATTTGGTTTGTAAAGGTGTAGGGTTTTTCTTTGGAGACTATCTTTAGACGCTCGTCCATTGCGTAGTTTGGGGAGCTTTTTCATTTCGCCCACTTTCCTAATTGCTTTAAGACTGCTCTAAAATCCTTTGGTAAAGGATTTTCAAAACTAACCTTTTCTTTGCTACTTGGATGTATAAAACTCAAGCGATAGGAATGTAAAGTTGTCCGACTCATCAGAGGACGTTCTTCCACATCCTTTTGTATTTTGTATTTCCGCAATTTTATACTCGACAAATAAAAGGCATCTTGCCGACCATACATCCCATCAATCATCAGAGGATGACCAATGGATTCTAAATGGACTCTGATCTGATGCGTTCTACCCGTTTTGATGGTCACCTCCAGCAAGCTATAGGCTTTGAATTCTTCAACTACTTTATAACTGGTATGAGATTTTTTTCCTCTTTTGGTAATGATCATTTTTCCTGGAAAAGCAGGATGCTTCCCAATGGCTTTTTCGATACTTCCTACTGGCGTATGCAAATGACCTTCCACCAAAGCCAAGTATACTTTGTCAACGCTATGCTCAAAAAATTGTTCGCTCAAGAATTTATGCGCCTCCTCATTTTTGGCAAAACAAATTAGACCACTCGTCTCCTTGTCCAGTCGATGGACGATGAAAATACTCCCGTATTTTTGCTGCAAATAATGATACAAATTGGGTTTCTCTGCATCAAAGCGATCAGGAATACTCAAGTAATTGGCCGGCTTTTGCACGATAACCAAATCCTCATCTTCGTGTAATATAGTGATGCTATTTTTGCCTTTTTTGGCCATAATTTAATTTACTTGATCCGTACTAAATAATTGGAAAAATGCGATCTTTAAGACCGCCGCGAAGATAGAAAAGTTTGTAGAAATTATCAGTTTATTTTTGCTTACCTGTGACGCAACTGAAAATGGCAAGCTCGATAAAGAATACTTCAAAGGATAATTCTATTCCACCAAGAGCTGCTGAAAATTACAATTTCTTTCTTCCAACAATCCATTAAAAATCGCAAAACGGTAACGATAATTTCCTTCCTCCTCCGGAGCTTTCAAACTCACCTCAATCAAACGTTCTTCCCCTGCCGCCAAGCTTTGCAAAGGAAAATCAGGTATCGCTTTTCCCTTTAACAACTGTCGTTTTACCTCATAAACCACGTATTGCAATTGCATCGCTTTTCCATTATTGGGGATAAATTCAATCTTTTGATCAGTTGGATTGAAAATCGAAATTTTCACCCTTCCGGTTTCGCCGGGTTTTAAAGTTTCGATGGGAGTGAGCATCTTTATCCGAACTCGATTATAGCAGCGAAAGTTATCGATAATTTGATACTTCACCTTTTCGATTTCCCCCAAAGGAATGCCTTCTTTATCCATCGGCACCCCATTGATGATGATGACTTTTTTTCCTTGTAAAGCCTCTTGTTGCTCCGTTAAAAGATCGTATTGACTGCCTGCATAAATAGAGCTATTTAAAGAGTAAGCTTCTTTTTGGGTATAAAATTGATACTTTGCGGCTCGCTGATAATTATTATAAAAAACCACCGGAAGGTCTTTGGCCAATTCGGATAGGTCATCAGCCCATTCCGTCCATCCATAAAATTCTCTTGGCAATTGAATGCCTTTTACCGGAGCTACATTCAAAGCAATAAAAATGCGCGCCAAGCCAATCAATACAATACTGGTGATTGATAAGCGATAAATCCACTTTGTCCATTTTTCACTTTGCTCCAAAAAATGATAGGCCAAATAGAGTAGGGGCGCAATACCGGCAATCGTCCAGTTAGGTTCCACCCGTCCTTTCCAACTACTGAGTAGAAAGAAAGCAAAGGTGCCATAAAAACACCATTTCATCGTGCGGTCAAAATTATTTTGAGCGGTAAATTTCCAAGCTCCCCAAAAAAGAGGAATCCCCAATAATGGGCCATAGACCAATAATTGCCCTCCAATATATTCTAAAATAAATAGGTAGGTATAAGGCTCCGCCGATCGGTCAAAAAAGTGAAAGCGGAAGGTAGGATAGTCATTGGCAAATTGCCAATACAAATGGGGGAAAAATAAAAGAGTCGCCAAGGCGAGTAAATACCAAAAACTCTGGCGTTTCAACAACCCTAAGTTCGCCAAAAGGGCGGGAGCTAATAAGATAATACCATGGTATTTACTATAACCCATGGCAGCAATCACTGTGGCCAATATACTTGCGATCAGCCAAGAGTCTTCCGCCAAATAACTTTTTAGATAATAAAGAAAAGCACAAGAACAAAGCAGTAAGGGAATATCTGGAACGGCCATAAAGCCTACATTGGCGACTAAACTTCCTAGGAACAAAAGGAAAAATAAATGATGGTTTTTGGGTTCCACCATTTTCCAAATAAACCAAAGGCTACCAGTACTTGCCAAGACCACAAACAAGCGAACCCCCAATTCATTTTCGATCAAGGCATACCCCATGGCGATCAGTACCGCTATTCCGGGCGGATGATCAAAATATCCAAAATCAAGATGTTGTGCATAGATCCAATAATAGGCTTCATCATTGGCTAGTTTGGTAAAATAGCTTTGCACCAAGTTGATCACTAGGAAGAACAACAAATAATGCTTGGGAGAAAATTTTAATTTCATCATTCCCATCTATAATTGATCAAAAGTACGTTTGCCTTTGGCAAAATAAGCCCAAATAATACTGCCCTTATATCTTCCTTTTTCTACCCGAGAATCCCCAATGCGGATGTTTTCAATCAAAGCCTGGTCTCGTTTTCTTTTGCGATTCAAATGAGGGATTTGGCTAAAAAAACTCCAATGAGATTTGACAATCGCCCACAGATCTTGCCATTGGCCGAGTGCTAAAAAACGCAAGGCCGCTGGCCCGTCTAGCACAAGTCGCAAAAAAGTTTTCCAGATATAGGCAGGTTTACTTTCGTTTTTATACAGGGTGTAAAGGCTATTTCTAAAGTTTAAAAAAGTCTTTCGTGGATTTTGATAATTGAGGGTGCCACCACCAAGGTGATAAACCGTGGATTGAGGAAAGGACATCACTTTATAGCCCGCACGTTTTACGCGCCAGCATAAATCTATTTCTTCCATATGGGCAAAATAATCGGCATCTAATCCCCCTAGTTTTTTGTATAAGTCCGTGCGAATTAATAGCGCACATCCTGAGGCCCAAAAAACTTCTTGGGCTTGATCGTATTGTCCTTGGTCCACCTCTATGGTTTCAAAGACCCGTCCTCGGCAGAGTGGATAACCCAAGGTATCGATTATTCCTCCGGCAGCCCCAGCATGCTCAAAGCTATCTTTTCGCTGGTAAGCTAGAATCTTAGGTTGACAAATTCCAAGGCTTGGATCTTTTTCCATTTCTTCCATCAAAGGCTCCAACCAATTCTTTTTTACTTCGACATCAGAGTTGAGTAAGACAAGGTAAGGACTATCAATCTTTTCTAAAGCGGCATTATAACCTCCGGCAAACCCGAGATTTTCGGGCATTTCAATCAAACCGACTTCAGGAAATTGATTTTTTAGAATATCGAGAGATTCGTCTGTGGAGCCATTATCGGCTACCCAAATTTTGGCACCCGCATAAGAAGTTTGCAGGACAGAAGGTAAAAAGGTTTGGAGATGTTCGACCCCATTAAAATTGAGAATGACAATGGCTACTTCTGCTTTACTGGGCTTTTTTTTTTCTAAACCCAAGATTTCCCTTGCAGCGATTTCATCTTTTGCCAATTGCAATTTCAAAGCATCTAAACCGTCGAAAGAAATGTCCGCTCTGATGTGATCCACAAATTCTACCTTTAAATATTGATCGTATAGGTCTTTTGAAAAATCGAAGATATTGACTTCAATACTGATTTTGTTATTGTGATCTTTGATGGTTGGTCGATCACCGATGTAGAGCATCCCACCGTATTTTTGATCCTTATGGATCACCCAAACAGCATAAATACCGATGGGCGGAATCAATTTATGAGGGTTTTCCAAATCAAGATTGGCCGTTGGAAAACCAATCTTATGACCAATACGTTCTCCGTGCACCACTTTTCCCGTAATGCTAAAAGGATGCTGCAATAAGTTAGCTGCCTTTTTGACCTCACCAGATTGCAATGCTTTTCTAACTTTAGTGGAGCTCACCGCAATATCCTGTATCTCTTGCTTTTGTATTTGCTCAATATTAAAGCCCTTTTCAATCGAAAAACGCTTGAGCAATTCAATATCTCCTGCTCTGTTTTTTCCAAACCGGTGATCATAGCCAATCACCACCGTATGTGGAGTAAATTTTTCTACCAAAAAATCTAGAATATAATCTTCTGGGCTCTGCTCGTAAAAACTAGCATCAAAAGGTACGATTACCAAATTGTCGATCTCGTATTTTTTGAGCAATTCAATTTTTTCATCAATCGTAGAAATCAAGCGGAGGCGTGTAGAATCTGGAGCCAGCACAAACCGGGGATGCGGGTGAAAAGTGATCAATACACTTTCGCCATCATTCTCTGCTGCGATATGGCTAACCCGTTGGAGTATTTTCTGATGCCCTGTATGAACACCATCAAAAGATCCGATGGTCAATACCGCGTTTTTAAATTTGGGAAGTTGATTTAATGCTCTAAATATCCTCATTGCGCTGCAAATATAGTAGACTTTGGAAGGAAGCTGGATGTTCTTTAGAAATATTTTTATTCAAATGAATAGTGTTTGCGCTGGCTGATGCCTAATCTTGATAAAAATCTCTATAAATTCGATGCTTTCTTTTCTTTTATAGGGCTATCGCAGCAAAGGTAATCGGCCTATTTTAGGGGATAAGAAGCCTTTGGTTGGCAACGCCTGTACCCTAACGGACCTACTTAATGGCCATTTTTTTTCAAAAGGAAAAAAGAGATATTTGTCTCTTGAAAACCTTCTAAGATTTTTCAACAAACTGAGTCAGGCAAGAAAAAAATCTATTTTTATTCCTCTTTGAATCAGTCTTCCAGTTCTATTTATCGGTATCCACCACCGAAGCTTTAATCCCTCTATAGGGAATAACTGCACAAAGTCAGTGCTTTAAAACACAATTACCCTAAAGTTTTGAGCTTCTAAAACTCTTTATCCCTCTTATTTGTTTAACTTTGCAGAAACATTCTTATAGCATATGGCAATAGATAAAATGAAAGTGGTGGAGGCTTTGAGTAAAGTCAAAGATTCCGTTTCGGGGCAGGATATTATCACCCTAAATATGGTACTCAAATTGGACGTTGAGGGAGATAATGTCAATTTTACGCTAGAATTACCAAGTTTGGCTCATCCAAGCAAACAAGAACTCAATTTTGCTTGTATCCAAGCCGTTCAAGAGCTTTATCCGCAAGCCAATGTCAATGTACACATGATGGCAAAGGGTGGGGCGGCCGCAGCACCTAAGCAAAATAGCAGCGCTATTCCACAAGTAAAAAATATCATCGCCGTAGCTTCCGGGAAAGGAGGCGTTGGAAAATCAACGGTAGCGGTGAATTTAGCTCTGGGACTAAAGCAATTAGGTGCCAGAGTTGGTTTGATTGACGCGGATTTATATGGCCCTTCGATTCCGACCATGTTGGGTTTACAAGGACAAAGACCTAAAGTGCAGGATGTTTATGGAAAACCACGAATCGTTCCTCTAGAAGCTTATGGAATGCCGGTGATGTCTATTGGTTTTATAATCGAACCAGAGCAGGCGGTTGTTTTACGTGGGCCGCGATTGGGAGCCATCATTAAGCAGTTTTTTCAAGATTGCTTATGGCCGCAATTGGATTATCTCATTGTAGATTTGCCGCCAGGGACTGGAGATATTCAATTGACTTTGGTTCAGACCGTACCCGTTACAGGAGCGGTTATGGTGACTACGCCGCAGGAAGTAGCAGTGGTCGATGCCGTTAAGGCAATGAATATGTTTTTACTCCCCAATGTCAATGTTCCGATTTTGGGAGTGGTTGAAAATATGAGTTGGTTTACGCCAGCCGAATTACCTGATAATAAATATTTCCTCTTTGGAGAAGGAGGAGGAAAAAAACTTGCCAAGCAAAGTCAATCCATGTTATTGGGGCAAATACCGATTGTGCAAGCCGTGCGAGAGGGAGGAGATGCTGGAAGACCGATTGTATTAAGCGAAGGGCATTTGGCGGGAGCGGCTTTGATGCAAGTGGCTAAGAATACTTTGCAGCAAGTGGCCTTGCGAAATGATATGCTTCCCAAAACAGAGCAAGTGAAAATGGAAAACTAATAGGAGGGAGTGTACAGCTTGTCATAAATTATTAGCAACGAATTGAAAGGAAATAAAGACATTGATTAAAGAGATTGTACGCAATACAAAATAGAATTACACTGATAAAATAAATGCTTATCAGTTCCAATAAAAAATAAACCATTATGTCTGCTCAAGAAAAAAAAGAATTGATTGACAAAATTGACGCGGCTTTAGAGGACGTTCGTCCTCACTTAGAAGTAGATGGCGGAAATGTAGAAGTAGTCGATGTGTCGGAAGATATGATGGTGCAAATTCGCTGGCTGGGTAATTGTGAAAGTTGTTCTATGTCAGCCATGACCATGCGTGCAGGAATCGAGCAAGCCATCAAAAGTCGGGTACCTAGTATCCAAGGCGTAGAGGCGATCAATGGGGTAAAAATTTAAACGCCTAGAAAAGTGAATAAGTCCTCCTTTTTTCCCTTAGAAATCACCTTACAGAACTGTATTGAAAATCAAACCCTTGTTAGTATATGACCCGAAAGGAACTCTTTAAAGAGATTTGCGAAAAGCAATCTTTTTTATGTGTTGGTTTAGATTCTGATATCCAAAGAATCCCTGCTCACCTCCAATCCTCCGCTGATCCTGTTTTCGAATTTAACAAAACTATCATTGATGCCACCAAAGATTTTTGTGTGGCTTATAAACCCAATATCGCTTTCTATGAAGCAATGGGAGCTGCTGGCTGGGAATCCTTGCAAAAGACTTTGGATTATATCCCTGATTCTCATTTTACTATTGCAGATGCCAAGCGTGGCGATATTGGAAATACTTCTCGCTTATACGCCCGTGCTTTTTTCGAAACGATGAATTTTGATGCGGTTACCGTTGCGCCTTATATGGGTGAAGACTCGGTCGCTCCTTTTTTAGAGTTTGAGGATAAATGGGTCATCTTATTGGCTTTGACTTCTAATAAAGGCAGCCAAAATTTTCAAAAAGCGGTTCAACCCAATGGACAGCCACTTTATGAAAAAGTGATGCGAAATGCGATGGAGTGGGGAAGCCCCGAAAATTTAATGTTCGTAGTGGGCGCTACTCACCCTGAGAAATTTGCCGAGATTCGGAGTATTGCACCAGAGCATTTCCTTTTGGTTCCAGGTATCGGTGCGCAAGGAGGTGATTTACAAGGTGTTGCACATCATGGATTGAATGAAAACTGTGGACTCTTAGTCAACTCTTCTCGTGGAATTATCTTTGCAGGAGATGGGGAAGATTTTGGACAACAGGCAGCGACGGCGGCCCAAAAAGTGCAACAAGAAATGGCTGGGCTGATCGGATCTTTGGTCGATTAAGTCTTAATTAATCCTGTTCTAACCTTTGTAATCATTGTCAGAAAAAGCAACTTGTTTTATCCCTTTTAAAGAATCGATAGCTGCGCATTCCTTGCCAGAACGATTCACCTTTCCATTCTACTATGATCCTCACCCATTATGCTTAATGGCTGCCCAATCATTGCAGCAATACCTTTTGACGCAAAATGATTGGGAACATAATTTTGGTATTGATCCGAATAAAAAAGGATTGGTGATCGGGAAGATGTTTGGAGTCTTGGTGGTGGAAAATACCTTGGGTGAAATTGGCTACTTAGCAGCTTTTTCTGGAAAACTAGCTGGAGAAAATCACCATGCAAATTTTGTTCCTCCTGTTTTTGACATGTTGAAAAAAGATGGTTTTTTTCGAAAAGAGGAAGAAGTTCTGAATACTTTGAATCGAGAGATCGAAGGCTTGGAAGCCAGTCCTGAATTGGCCGCTAGTCTAACCTTTCTAAACCAAGAAAAAGAACGAAGTACTTTAGAATTGGCGAATAAAAAAAAGATCATAAAAGCCGATAAGAAAACACGAAAAATTTGTCGTCAAGAATTTCAGAAAAAAGGTTTTTCGATGGCTCAAATGGAAGTATTGGAAGAGGAATTGAAAAATGAAAGTTTGCGTGCTCATTTTTATTATAAAGATTTTTCTAAATATTGGAAACGCCGTTTGCTTTTAGCAGAAGAGCAACATCATTTTTGGGTAGACAAAATAGCAGCACTAAAAAAGGAACGAAAAGAGAAATCCAGCGCTTTACAGCAAAAGCTATTTAATCAATATGCATTCTTAAATCAAGCAGGAGAAGAAAAAAGCTTGGGTGCTATTTTTCAAAATACCATTCACAAAACACCTCCGGCCGGAGCTGGGGAATGTGCGGCCCCCAAATTATTACAATATGCTTTTGCTCACCAAATGAGACCTGTAGCTATGGCGGAATTCTGGTGGGGGAGCGCTCCCAAATCTGCGGTTAGAAAACAAGGACAATTTTATCCTGCCTGTCGGGGTAAGTGCGAACCTATTCTTGCGCATATGCTAGACGGGATGGACTTGGATGAAAATCCCATGTTGGTCAATCCGGCGATTGGAAAAACCATTGATATTGTATTTGCAGATGATCAACTTTTGGTCATACATAAACCTGCAGAGTTTTTATCGGTACCAGGAAAGAATATTCAAGATTCGGTATTCCAAAGAATTCGGGAGCGTTTTCCAGAGGCCAGTGGCCCATTGATTGTCCATCGTTTGGACATGTCGACTTCTGGTCTGATGTTGATTGCCAAGTCTAAAGAAACACACAAATTTCTGCAACATCAGTTTATCAAACGAAGTGTCAGGAAAAGATATGTGGCTTTATTGGAGGGGGTAATCGCGGAGGAGGAAGGGATTATTGACTTGCCGCTACGGGTGGATTTGGAGGATCGTCCTAGACAATTGGTCTGTTATGAACATGGGAAATCTGCGCGGACCAAATGGAAAGTTATTGAGCGCATGGATCAGCGAACGCGGATTCATTTTTATCCCATCACTGGTCGGACCCATCAATTGCGGGTGCATGCTGCGCATCCCTTGGGTTTGAATACGCCGATTATTGGAGATGATCTTTATGGCCGTAAGGCAGATCGACTACATTTGCATGCGGAATTTATTGAATTTACGCATCCGGTGACTAGAGAGTTAATGAGTTTTGAGGTCGCTGCGGAGTTTTAGTTTCTAAGAATCGGACTTCTTGAGTTCCTCCTTTACAATTCTTAATATTTTTCCAGTCCCCATAATGATCGAACCTTCTCTAAAATCAAAAGCCATACCTTCCTTTAAAGAATCTCTGAAATGATCGGCGGATAATAATTTTATTTTTGCTTCTACTCGATCACCGGGATAGACTATTTTTCGTTCAAGAAAAGTTTGTTCTCCTGAAGTTTGAATCCCTCCGAATGCAAATTGGATTTGTGGCCGATAGCCTGACCTAGCTGGCGTTTTACGGCCCCCATTTTCAGTGCTATGATAATGTAGGCTGGCAATAAAATCCGCTTCTTGTTCGTCGACCTCCGCCTTATGATTGTGAAAATATTCCCAAGCAAAGACTTCTAGTTCTCCCGCAGTCAATTCTGCTCCTGCTTCCTCAAATATTTTGTAATTCTCTTGCCTTTCTCCGATGGGAGATTCTCCATCCAGCCCAAGGAGTATGGTGTAGAAAGCGTCAGAAAGTGCCGAGTTTAAAATCTGACGAATTTTTTCTGTGCCTTCTTCCTCCAAGTTCATGGATTTAATCAGACGAGAAACTTCTGTATTTTTCTTGGAATCTAAGTAGGCATTTAATAAAGACTTTCTTTCTTGGTAAAAGCCTTTTACAAACTGTTCTGGTGTCATTTGGTTTTTTCTTTTCTGGCGTGTTCAGTAAGGAGATATCTTTGGAAGCCTTATAATTTGATGACCCGTTCTACTTTTCCTTTACTCAAAAATAATTGGATGATTTTAGCAACATCTGGGTTGTGTGGGTAATTATCAATGACCTCTTTGGCTTGAAAATTACTAATCCCTTCCTCCGTAATATCAATAAAACCATAACCCTGATATTCTCCATCTTCCACAAGTACCACCGCCTTCTCTTCTTTATTTCGACCTTTGTCATAAATCAGGAAATCCTCTGTAAAATCAATGCGTAAAGTTTCAATGGCTTCCAACACTCGTTCATTATAGTCTTCCGGAGATTCTTCTCCTATACAGGCACCTCGGCATTTATGGATATGATAATAAAAGCACGGGCTGCCTACACTATCGACATGACAATACTTTTGGCACAATTCAAATTGTTCCAATATGCGATTGATTCCACCACGGGCAGAATTGAGGCTGGGGTATTCGCGTAAGATTTTAAAATCCTTTTTTTGTTTTTTACTAACTTTTGCAAAATCTACACAGAGGTAACCTTTGTCATTTTCATGCAGGTAAATGATGTAAGGGAAATTGCGGGCCCTTTGGGCACGATTGATTTTGGGGTGCATTTCTTTGATCTCGCGACTTTCTTTCAAGAGGGCGACTAGCTCACTTCCGGTGATTTCATAAGATATTTTATGAACGCCACTGGCAATTTTTTCTCCCTTCGGAGTTTGGTCTGCAAAGTGTTGCATCACCCGACTTTTGATATTGATGCTTTTTCCAACATAGATGACATCGCCTTGCTTATCATGAAAATAATAGACTCCTGTTTCTTCTGGCAACTCATGTAACATTTGCAAAGAAATATTGGGAGGGAGTTTGGATTCCTTTACGCCAAGATTGACCATTTTGTCAATAGCTCCTTCCTGTTCCTCCATGTCTAAGATTCGTTCGAATACATTGACCGTTGCTATTACATCTGCCATAGCACGGTGTCGGTCATTGACCTCTATTTTAAAATATTTGATCAAATTTCCCAAACTATATTTTCCTATCCAAGGAAAAGTTTTTCGACTTAGCCGAACGGTGCAAAGTAATTTGCGGGTATAGGTAAAACCCAAACGCCGGAATTCAGCTCTTAAAAAGTTATAATCAAAACGGACATTATGGGCTACAAAAACCTTTCCTTCTGTTAATTGAACCACCTTTTTGGCCACTTCAAAAAATTTGGGAGCATCTTCGACCATTTCTTGGGTAATCCCTGTGATTTGAGTAATATTGTAGGGAATAGTTCGTTCAGGATTGATCAAGGTCTCAAAAGAATCAATGACCTTTTCTCCATCATGGATGGCAATAGCAATTTCGGTGATCCGGTCTTTATCAGCCTGACCTCCCGTTGTTTCTAAATCGACAATTGCGTAGATATTCTTTTTCATTTGGTGTACGATTCTATTTTATTCAGCTCTAGTTTGGGGCTTGAAAAAGCACCAATTACTTTTGTCTCTGTAAAGTTCAATCCCTAGCCGTTTCTTAAATAGAAAACGCAGAGTAACCAAAATACCAGAGGTAGGAGGAAGGAATTTGGGATAATTAAATCCTCCGGGTATTTATAGTCTCTCTGCGAAAGTATTGCTCTTGATAGTAAAGTCTTTGTTGTGGTAGAATGTTCAAAATCTGAGATACAAAGTGTAGTGAGTTAGCGACTGACTTCACCTCAATAAGCAAACCTAAATGTACAATTATGCTTGCGAATCTAAAAATGTTTGTTCTCTTTCTTTTTTTATTTCCTTCTATTCAGACTGGATGTAGCCAAAAGACGGCTCCACCACCGCCCATTGATACTTCTCCGCCCATCGTATTGCCCGAAACTGGCCCGGATGAACAGCCACAGGCTTTAGTTTTAGGGGCGGAAAGGTTTGATGAATACCTCTCTGTTTTGCGCCAAAAGAAAGTGGCCGTCTTGGTCAACCAAACTTCTATGATTGGATCTAGGCATCTAGTGGATGTATTATTGGAAAAAGGCGTGAATATTGTAAAAATATTTGCACCGGAACATGGTTTTCGTGGAGAAGCAGATGCTGGAGAGCAAGTAAAAGATGGGAACGATCTAAGAACCGGATTGCCAGTCGTCTCTTTATATGGTAAAAAGAAAAAGCCGGGACCAAGTGATTTACAAGGAATTGATTGGGTTGTATTTGATATCCAAGATGTTGGTGCCCGATTTTATACTTATATCTCTAGTATGCACTATGTCATGGAGGCTTGTGCAGAAAATGGTTTGGGTTTTATGGTGTTAGATCGTCCTAATCCTAATGGAAATTATGTGGATGGTCCTTTATTGGATTTGGCTTTGCAAAGTTTTGTTGGCATGCACGAAGTGCCAACGGTGCATGGGATGACGGTGGGAGAGTATGCGCAGATGATCAATGGGGAAAGCTGGCTGGCAAATGGGCTACGTTGTGAATTGCGCGTGGTGCCTTGTTTGGGATACGATCATCAAAATGCCTATGTTTTACCCGTAAAACCATCTCCTAATTTGCCGAATATGCGTTCTATCTACTTGTATCCTTCGATTTGTTTCTTTGAAGGCACTACGGTTAGTTTAGGGAGAGGAACGAATAATCAATTTCAGGTGCTAGGTCATCCAGACTTGGCAATTGGTGATTATTATTTTACTCCCGTTTCTATGGCAGGAGCAAAATATCCTCCACAAGAAAATAAGAAATGCCGAGGCTATAATTTGACTTATTTGGAGGAA
>CAYQRA010000091.1:0-13301 GCA_964419315.1 uncultured Saprospiraceae bacterium
TTCGGCTACCAAGGCGGAGGTGTGTTCCATATTTAGGCCATTGGCGAAAAGCCAGAGCTTGCGGTGGCAAAGGTGGAGGTATTGGATGTGGGTACCGGTGGGATGCATTTGAGGGGATTCAAAAGTATTTAGTTTACTTGGTAGTGGGTAAATGATTTGGAGGAGTTTTTCCTCTTTAATTTCAAAACTAAGACTCTGGTATCTCTTTTCGTAGAACTCTTACCTCCGTAATTATTTACGTCCTCAAAAAGAACCTTGTCTCCAAAATCATCATATTTTTGTAAAACACCTTCACTTAATTTGGAAGAATCAAAGATTGTTACATTTGGATCATTAGGTTGATCTTCAAAGTTTAAAAATTGAAAAAAACAACCTCTTTTCCCAAAGTAATTTATTTTATATAAATACTGTTTTAAAAAGTCAACAGATTCCTTTGCTTCAACCGAAAAGATAATTTCAATGGGTTCATTGATATGAATATACTCTCGGAAACTTACAGTTTTTTGAACCTTACCCGGTTCTGATCGACTAGGCTTCAAAATCTTAATAAAACAATTATTTACACAATAGCTTCCACTCAAGCGATAGTCAATTTTAGCATTCCTAATAATATTAAAGTATTCATTCTTTTTACCTCCAATTTCAAAATCAATTCCATCAAGGGTAATTGCTTGATTTAGAATAGACATCTTAATTGCGTAAGGGGATGGAATAAATAAACTCTTCGCTCCTGAATTGGTAGAGTTACTATCTTTTAATGAAAAAAGAGCTGTTGATTGATATTTCACTGAAAATGTAATCATATTCTCTACTTATTTTATTCCAATTTCATAAGGTGCTTCCTTGGATAATTGAACAAGAAGTTCTACTAATTCAGAGATACTATTAAACTCTTCGGTATGAATAGAATCCCTTTCAAATTCATTTAGTTGAGCTGAAATATTTTTCAACTCTGTTCTATAATCAGAATTTATTGCACTAATTGTTGGAGCAGGAACCAAACTTGTGGTGTAACTTAAGACTCCCTTAAAATCTGTAATATGTGGTTTTTGTGTACTCGTCATTGCACCTCTAGGGTTAATGATTGAGCTAACCAAACTTTGAATTACAGCCTTATATCTTGCTTGTCTTTTGGTTTTATCAATAGGATAGGTTCTTGACATATCATTAAACCCAATTCGATAAGCATCAACACTACATACAAATGCGTAGACTCCATGATTAGCAGGTCTATGAAAAATATTCTGCCCTTCGTTACTCGAAGTGCCACTTCCATGTTCTCCTGCATTTGGGACTAATTTTGTATGAACATAGCTTTCTGTATTATTCTTCCCCGGAATTCCAACAGTCCAGCCATACTCTACACAAGACTTTCTCGGTGTGTTTGTACTATTTTTATTATCTCCAACCTTATCGGTGATTAATACCCCATGAGTATCACAAACCGTACAAATATTTAGAATTGCATCTACTACATCAGAAGATGTTTTATTTGATTTCTTTGTTTTCTTAAAGTAGGGTTCGAGATCATTTTTTGCAGAAATCCGATTAGGGTCATTAAGTTTAGAATAAGAACTCAAATCCAAATCATTCTCCACAGAATGATTTACCAAATGGGTTGCATGAATATGTTTAAACATATCTCCACTTATCCCATTGACGGTATGTTGATTTCCCGCTTTATCTATGATGGAGAGTTGGCGAGTGATGATTTGAGTCCCTTCACCTCCTTCATTATTTAAAGAATGGAGATTTAAGGTAACTTCTCCGCTAATAGAAATAGATGCAATTTGTTTCTTTGACATTTTATTATTTTTTTTGAGTCCACCATTTTAATGGTGGCGAGAAAAATGAAATAAGAATTATGAAACGATTTTAATCGTTTTTATCTAGATTATGAAGTTTAATAAACTGCTCATATTCTTTTTTAAAATTAAGTTTCCTATGATGCTCTTTTTGATTGTCGATGTACTTACGAACCTTAAATAATTGTGATTCACTTACTGAAAAAGCGCCATATCCCTTCTGCCAAACAAACTTTTTCTGAATCCAATCATTCTGATTAACTTGATAAGCACTTGCTCCCTTTAACTGCTTGACCACATCTGCCAGAGCTCGAGACGGATGCAACAAAAAAAGAATATGAAGATGATCCGGCATTCCATTTATCCGATCCAGATAACAACCTAAACCTGATATTTCTTTCCTTATGATCTCATAGAGTCGAGGTTCTAAATCTTTTGAAATCAATGGGTTCCAGTTTGTTGTAGAAAACACCAAATGAAGCCAATTTTTTGAGAGCGAATGTGCCATTGGGTATTGATTTAAAATCGTTAAAACGATTTCTAATTTTAAGAATCTTTAATTCCCCACCATTAAAATGGTGGGGTGAATTATTCTTTCTCTTTATGTTCCTCTTTATTTTTTTTATTTAATGCAAAGCCATAGGCTGCTAGCATGGCTCCTAACACCTTTGAGTCAATTCTATCCGCTAATTCATAAAACTGCTTGAGTTCTTGAATCTTGACATTTGCTCTAAAATATTGCTTATTCTTTTCAGATTGTCGAGCAGCTTCCTTTTCAGATTGTCGAGCAGCTTCAGAATTATATTTAGCAATAAATTCACTGATAAAAGTAATTAAATCAAGAGAGGTTTTGGATTTATTTTTAAGCTTTTGAGCAAAGCCATATTGTACATCAAATTTTCTTTGACCATTAGGAGTGTATTGAAGACTAACGGTACTTTTGCGGATCGCCGTTGCCACACTTAAAAAGCCTTCATTTTCGATGATGTCTTTAAATGAATTATCCATAAGTATAAAAATTTTATTTAAGGTTTCAATTTTATTTAAGGTTTCAATTTTATTTATTGAAAGATAAGTTTGTTTTTTATTGCTCAACTCTTGCATGAGATAAGAAGCATACCACAGGTTAAACTTGTGATAATCCTTAATATTCGAACCAGACAAGAAATTTCGATAAGCTAATAGACCAATCGTTGTATCTCCTAATTCTGTAATTCCATTGATCAATTTTTTTTGACTTTCAATAATTTCTAACCAATCATTAGCATCTTCTTCATTTTCGATTTTAATAAATGCTGGGGTTTCTAAAAAACCAATGTTAGCGACTGCTTTATTTTGACCTAAATCTTTTTGATAAACAGAATGTAAGCCGAGTAAGGTATTTCCTAATCCTCCTTTGTATTCAGGATGATAATGAATAAATAAATCCATAAAATTCAAGAGGTTTAAAATATCTAGTTTAATTGGAGAGGTACTTTTAGCATTCCGCTTAAACTCTTTTAATATTTTAGTTTTTTTAAGAAGTGAAACGTTATTAAATACCGGTACAAAAATCTTTAGATCATAACTTCCTCCTACTTTGACGGATTGACAAATCATTCCAAGGTTTAATGCTCCACTAATCTTCATGGTCTCTTTTATCCAAGCTCCTTTAAGGTTACCAGTACTCATACCCGTAGCCTTTGACTTGTTTAACCCCTTTCCTTGATTTGGATTAAGCAATTGTAGCATCGTTACTTTTGCTTCTAATTTTATTTTTTTCGTTTTCACTAACTGAATAAACTCAGAAGGAAACAGATTATCTTTGGGTAAATATTCATTTAGAATTTCAGCAATCAAGATTTTAAAATGTACTTGATTATTTTCAAAATTATAAAAGAGCTTTAAAAAAGCCGCATAAGGATTGGAGATTAATTGTGCAAAAACATCATACTCTTCCCGAATTGGTCGAATCATTTTTTCGGATCGATATTTTTCATGAATCAATTTTCTCTTTGCAGCATACTCTTTTCCTTTAAAATCTTTAAACGCCTTTTCCAACTCTTCCCTTCTTTTTTTCCTTAAGTCTCTTTGATATGGATAATCATAATAATCTTCCCCAATACTTTTAGGTGGTTTTAGTTTACCATCCTTTTTAATGTATTTCACTACTTGGAAATATTTTAGTTGATCTAATATTTCATTCGTAATCCCTTTATTAGATACAAGCTCATAGTGAAGTCCTTTATCATTTATAATAATTTTATGACTGATTCCGATTCCTGCTAATATTTTGGAAAGCAAATGTGCAACTCCATATGCTTCCAAGGTATCGGCATAGGTTCCTGTCTTTTTGGGGACGAGAAAAATTTTGTGCATGTTTCTATTTTTTAAAATTTTATTTCTGAGTAAATTACTCAGAAATGTACTTCTCAAAATCCTCCGTTGCCTTTTGATCACACAACCTTAAGATTCGGACTAAAAACAAATACAAAAGGTATTTATCCTTTTCCGTAATTTCAATTTCCTCTAATTCCCCTGCTCTCTTACTTTCCTTTTTTAAAACCGTCTTAATTTTATATTCTCCCAGCAATTCATCCATCACTTTATAATTCTCTTCTGGTATTTTAAAGCTTGGATAACTAATATTACTTACTCCATGATGACGAGCAATCGCAATAGAGGCAGGTTTTGAAATATTTTCAATTAATTCAGGATCTTCAAGCCATTTTTTTAAAACATCACTTATTACTTTTGCACCAACCCCTGAATGAGGACGACGTTTTCCTCTTTTTTTATAAATTTTCCCCTCTGCTTCTTTTGTCTTTTTTTCTAAATTATCGTCATAAAGTGCTTTTTCTCCCCTAGTATTAAATCCAGTATGACCAAGTGGAATTCCTTTTTCAAAGGTATATATAGAGTCAGGAATTAAGGATAACTCTTTTTGATAAGCTTGCATCCAACCCTGCCAATCCTTATCCAATTTTCCATAGTCATGTAATATCAAAATCAGTTGTATAAGCCTTTTAAAATCAACTTTCGATTCAAGTCTTTTGTTAAAGGCTTGGAAAGGAAAGTCTAGTTTCGGCAAAAAGTCAATATTAAAAGCTCCCAATAAACCCTTAGTGTGTTGAACAAAAGTATCTTTTCTGTAAGCATAAACTTCCTTTCCCTTGTCTTTACGTTCTTTGAAGCTCGAAAAATTTTGACCTTTTATTTTATTAAAACCAATTCTTTTATCATAAAAAAAATATTTCGAATTCAAATAAAGTGTATCAAACGATCTAATAACATCATCGAGATCTTTAATTTCTCGAAACTGCAATTTCTCTTTTCCACTTTCTATATCAGTATCTAAAAATAAATTCTCTTCTAGTATTCCAACTACCCAATCCTCTTCGGTATCAACTTCTTTTAAGACCTCCTTAATCCATTTTACTAAGCTCCATTTAAACATACTAATATGCTCAAGGGAATATGGATATTTTTCCGCAAAACTCTTCTCTGAAATAATTATAACATCTGTGCTTTGAATATCTCGGATTGTACTTCGATAATTACTTTTGAGACAATCCTGCCAAGCTTTTTCTATTTTCTCATTATTATACTGAGCTACTTGTACCTTTTTAAAATTCTCTTTCTCCGATAATGTTAATATTTCATTCACCAATCTCGTGGTTACCGTTTCATTAAGTTCTTGATTATTAGGATTTTTTAATTTCGCCAACGTCGTTTTACAAAGTAGAGCCTCATAAGGCAGATAAAGGTTTTTTAGATTTCGAATTTCTTGTTTATCCTCCTTTGATAAATCTTCAAAATCTGTTTCAGCAATTTTTGCTTTCTCCTCTACACTCAATACGTCATAAACAAATATTTTCCCATATTCACCTGTGTATCTCGCACATCGTCCAACCCTTTGCAATAAAGCATTAATTGGTGCAATTTCAGTATGCATTATCTCACAAGATATATCCATTCCCGCCTCAATCACTTGCGTTGCAATTAAAACAGCCCTCTTAGATTCAATAGATTTTTTTCCAAAAAGATCTTTCAGCTGCTTTTCGTATTCCCTTCGTTCTCTATCAAAAAAACGAGAGTGCAAGCAGACTAATTTAATTTTATTCTCTGCCGCCCATTCTTCTAATTCTAAATAAACTCTTTGTGCACTTTCTACACGATTACAAATGACTATTGTCTTATTTTGATGATATTCTATAATTTTATTAGCATTAATAGTCCCCTCAAGCACTTCAATCACCTTCTTACTTTTTCTATTTTCAGGAACAAGTAGAGAACCAATTTTTTTAACATCCTCCTCAAAGCCATCTAAGGTCACTACCTCAACATTTGGTAATGCCTTTTGAAGCTCAGACATAAATTCATCACTCAAAGTTGCCGTCATCAAACAAAACCGGCTTAACCCACCAAGCATTCTTAGCATTCCTAGAGTCGTCGCCATGGAACGACATTCATCCAATAAATGAAACTCATCAAAAACTAAGTAACTACCAATAAGAGAACCTGCATTAATATTTGCTTGTCGCTGAGAAAGCGCCAATGGAAAACAAAGGAAATTACTTAAAGTCTGATCAATTGTTGAAAAAACCATATCCGATTCAAAATACGGATCATCACTAAATTCTCCTGTTTGTATATTTGATAAATTCTTAAATTCACTTTGCCGTTCTAGTTCTCTCATGACATCTAAATAAATCGAGTTACACAAGGCCCGCAGAGGCAAACTGTAAATCATTTTTTTCGGAAAATCTATTTCCTGCTGGTTTTTCGCAAATAAAAAAGGCATTATCGATGCCCATGTTTTTCCAGCTCCTGTTGGAACAGAAAGAATCACATTTTTACCACTCATCAACTTGTTTGCCACCTCCGCCTGATACTCATAAGGTGAAAATCCGGTAATATGCCTTGAAAACTTTTGAAATCTTTGATAATCAAAATTCATCTCGTTAGATTTTTTATTTCTAAACATCACAAATCTATCACCCCACCCCCCAAATTCAATCCCCTAGGGGTGCTTCTCCATCAAAAAGTGCTCGTTTCATCTCTCCTATTTGCTTCCGCAAATGGGCTTTCAACAATTCTGGTTCCACGACTTCTACCAACTGATGATGGTAACCAAGAATAAAATTACTAAGTCCTAAAAATCGATGATTGACCAAGCACTGGAAGTCGTAGCAGTCTTCTTCCGTTTCCAGCAGATAAGATTTGGTTTGTGGAAACCGTTCCACCAATTCATTATAGGCGCCTACCTTGAGACGTATATGCACCATCACTTGTTCATTATCCACGATCCGAAAAGGGTCGGTACGCATGATGATATGAGCTTGTCCATTTTCCCAAGGAGTTTCTGTTTCTTCTACTTTACGAATTCTGGATATCCTAAAATGGCGGAGTCCTTTCTTTTGGGTATCGTATGCTTGTAGGGTATCATCGGGTGGACTGATATGAAAGGGCTCTACCAAACGATCTTCAATGTTATTGCTATTGGAGGAACGATAGTTTTTTAGGACTACCATTTTCTTTTCTGCTTTGGCTTTTAAGAGCAGGTCTACTCTTGACAAATAGGGTTTTCGCAAGTAGGCATGGCCAAGGCGATGATAATCGTACAAGGAGGCCAATTTCTTTTTCAGCAAGGCTCCTCGCTTGGTGTGAGGAGATACTTGGTCGATCGCTTGAGATAATAATATTTGATCTTCCTTCGTAAAATGTAATAATTGTTGAAGTTGCTTTAGGGGTTTACTTTCTTTAAAAAAGTAGCGGTAACGATTATCGTAATCTATTAGAAAGCCAGCATTTTTAAAAGCTTTAAAATCATGGGTAATCATTTCTTCGCTAGCATTATAAAGTTCCATTAAGCGCTTTTTGGTGTAAAAACGGGGTTGCTCAATCAGTGCAATGAGGATGCGGAGCAATCTTACTTTAGTGCCATATTCTCTTTCCATTTTATACTAGCTTTATCAGAATATTCTTTTAAAATGTACTACTTTGTTCGAAACAAGCGGGATTTTCTCTCGAAAACTCCCCTCAAATAATAATCTCCACATACCCAAAGCCCTGAGGATTCTTTTCTCCAAAGCCCGCATAATAGCCCAGTTCTTGGATTTCGATCGCTGCGGTCAATGCAAAATCAAAATGATAGCCTCTTACTTTGGTGGCTTGAGGGCTACCTGATTTGATGTGAATCAGACGAGGTTGAGGAAGGGATAAGGCCTGAAATTTAATGGGGGTATTTTGATGGATCTTGGTGCCCGCAACTAGAGATCGTTGGAGCATTAAGGCTGTAAATTTTTGCAAGAGGTTATTGACAAACAAGGTTTCATAATCGGAATAATCGGGCGATTGGTATTGGGCTTGTTTCGCTCCGTCCTCTTTTCGACTAATACAAATGGATGTTATAGCGCGATATCGCATGGTCGGCTGGAACATTATCTTCGGCAACATTTCTATCGCTTCAATCGAAAAATCTACAGCTCGAAATTGTCGATTGCCTAGACTCATCGTCGACCTTTTAAAGAGTCCCATCACAAAATGCTGTACCGCTTGGGCTACAAAAAAAGAAATGGTCAAGCGAATCTTTCCACTTTGGATATAGATCGCCGCGTTTTTTTGGTCTATGCGAAAAGGAGGAACCAAATCAATTCGACTAAAGGTAAACAACTTGAATTGCTTACCTGTGGCGTCATAGCCTCGTTCGTGCAGCCAGTTGGCAAAACCTGGATCAGCAGAGGACAGCACCTTATAAATCCAAGAGGAAATAAGGTATTGGTAATTGAGCGGAAGTAGGCTATTGGGGGCACAATTAAGTTGAAGTGCTAAGCGCATTGGAGAAAGTGGATTTTAATTATTTAAGAATTGCGCATCACAATATAGCTAAATATTTTAATGCGTCTATTCTTTGCTATTCTTATTTTAGTTCCAAGTTAATCGGTCAGCTAATGGATTGAATATCGGGGGGATGGATTTTAATGAAAATTTTCTATATTCCCGAATTATTTAAAATCACAAGCATGTTTGATATACTAGAAAGCTATGAGCAACAGAATCATTTCTTTTTCACCGAAGAATCGGTCTTGAAAGAGGTCTGCAATGCTCCCCAAAATGCCAGCGGCATTTATCTCATTTATGCGCTTACGAAAGGAAAAGTAAGACTGTATTATATTGGATCTTCTGGTAAGGTAACGAACCAAGGAACCATCAAACATCAGCAAGGAGGAATTTACAGTCGCATTGTGGAAGGCAAGCAATGGGATCAGCCCCATCGGTGGATCTGGCCAGAAGAAATGAGGGAGCAAGACATTGAAGCTCTAGACATTTATTGGTATGTAACCTTTGATGAAGATAATAAGCATATCCCTGCTTTCATCGAAGCAATGCTTCTTCAACAGTATTTTGATCTTCATCGTCAATTGCCGCCGTGGAATTTACAATTATAAGCCTCCCCTATTGCATCGCTTCGCGATGTCTTCTTGATTAATAAGTCTTGCTAACTTCACTTAGTACATCGTCAAATAAATTCTGTCCGTTTCTGAGGATGCCTTTTTACTCCTCACAATTCAGACGAAATTTAATTTACAATGTACTTAGTTTCTAGGGAGTAGCGCGGGACCTTGCAATTTTAAAACTTTAGAACTTTCCTTATCCAGCAATTCACGTACTCACCCCTCGATGAGCCATGACCTTTCCGACTCTTCAACTATCTCCTTTCTCCATCTAAATTACCATTCAAAACCTTTCTCAAGGCATAGCCCTTACCATAGTTTCCTCAAAAAAAAATAAAAATAATTATTCCAAAAGGGTAAGATTTTTTAGTCCCCGCGATATAAGGGAAATAAAAGTGTTCACCTTTTCGCGAATTGCTTATCAAACAAAGGAAGATAGCTTCTCGGAATAGAACACAAAGTAGTAGGAGACTACTTGGGACTATTCCCCCCTTTCTCCCAAAACAAAACAAGTGAAAAAATTTCAGTCTAAAGAAATCGAATTGATCCAAAGTCTACAAAACCAAGAAAACACGGCCTTTTCAGCCGTTTACACCAGCTATCAAAGTTACTTTTGCCGATGGGCCAAAAAGCAATTTCCTAAGTTGGGATCAGAAAAAATCGAAGATGTTTTTCAGAATGCCCTCATTGTTTTTATTGAAAAATTCATCTATACTGGTAGAATTCGGGTGGAAGAGGGTCGTTTGATTGGCTTGAGGGCAAGTGTTCCTTCCTTCCTCACCACCATCGGTCGGAACATGATTTTGACAGAATTGAAAAAGGCGAAGCGGCTGCCGATTAGTTCTTTGGAACAGCAATATCACTTGGGTGCTATTGAAGAGGTACCACAAGATTTTCAGGAATTGCGATTGCAGTTGGTGCGTAAAGCTTTTGAGCAAATGAAAGAAAAAGAAAAAGAGGTGCTCTATTTTAAATATGTCATGGGTTATTCTTACGAAGAAATCCGAGTAGTCTTAGATTTAGAAAGCGCAGATAGTTTAAAAACTTTGGGTTCTCGTTATATGAAAAAATTTCGGAAACATTATAAGCGCTTAAGCGCAGAAGCTTCGCTGCTGGCTTCCTAGAGAAAAGCCAATTTAGAAAACCGATACTCTAAATATTTTTTACCTTTTAAAAATTCCATCTATGGATTCCATAACTCTACAAGAACAATTATTAATCGATCAATACTTAGCTGATGAGCTGACCAAAGCAGCAAGCAATGAATTTAAAGCGGCTTTAAAAGCACCGAATTTTGCGGAAGCGGTCGCTTTGCAAAGGGATTTGCAAGACTATCTTTTGGGGGAACCTGAGCGGAGCCCACTGAAGGAAATCTTTGGTGAGATCGCTGCGAAGCAGCGGCGGGGAAAATAGAAGCTTGAGTGAAATTGGAAAAGCATTTATCAAACCAAAAGGAGCACCATTTCAAAATGATCCTCCTTTTGTTTTTTTAGTCAAGCGTTCTGTTCAAAGATTAGAAAGCTTTTTATTTAAACATTTCTTCCATGACTTCTGCAAATATTTTATCTCGGGAAATTCCCCCTTCTTCATTTCCAGCACTATTTAGTAAAAGGATATAGGTCATATCTTCCTCCGGAAAATACAAAGCAATTGTACTAAATCCGTCAATACCTCCGGTATGACCAATCGCGGAGCTATAACTGATATTAAATCTTTCGATACCAAAACCATTTTCAGTTTGCCCGTATTGATCGTCTTCGGAGATCCAATCTGGTGGTAAATCAAACCAATTGGTCATTTCGCTAATGGAGGAATCAGAAAGGAGATTTCCCTTCATCAGTTGTTCTATAAAAATGGCTAAATCGTAGGCATTGATCGCAATTCCACCATCTCCCCCAATACCAAGTTCATCATTGTATAAAAACTCACTTTCTACATGTTGACCATTACCATAGCTATCAGCATAGCCTTTTACACAGCCATCTGGGATGGTTTTTTCCTCACTATAATAAGCGGAGTTTAATCCAAGCGGAGTGAATACTTCTTGCTGATAAACTTGTTCGAAAGTAAGACCACTTGCACTTTCTAAAATCATGGAAAGCAAAAGGAAATTGGTATTGGTATAATAGTAAGATGCGCCAACTTCATTTAATGGACTTTGCCCATAGACATATTCCAAGGCATCTTGCTTGGTAAAATTATTGGTGATTTTATTAATTCTATCCATTTCAAATTGCAGGGTATAAAAGTCTGCAATACCACTAGTATGTGCCAAGAGATGCTTTATTTGTGCTTGGTCCGCATTCTTAACTTTTTCGATAATCGAGGCGTCTAGCCACTTACTAATTGGGTCTTCTAGGGAAAGGATTCCTTGGTCGACATAGCGATAGATTGCTGCAGAAGTAAAAACTTTGCTAATGCTGGCAATCAAAAAAGTATTACAACTTTTCATCTCTGTATCTGATGCAATATCTGCCTTGCCATCTGCTCCTAACCAAATCCCATTTTTATCTTTTACGTATAAAACGGCACCTACCAAACCATTTTTGTTGTTCTCAAGGATCCCTCGATAAATGTCCGCTTTAGGGTGTAGGGAGCTATTATCTGGAACGCCCAGATCACAAGCGTAATAATCCACTGGAAGGACTTCATTTTTTTCACAAGAGGTTAAGCCAATCAACATTCCGAATAGGGCTATTCCCAACAAAAATACTTTATTCATTTTATGTGTCTTTTTTTATTAAAGTTTAATTTGAACGCCCACTTTTAGCAAAGAATGTGGAATGGCTGGGATTCCATTTGCAAATGGCGTTTCTAATAAAAGTTCTTGTCTTAGGAAGGGTTGAATTTTTCCTTCATTTAAATACCTTAATCCAATTCCAAGATTGATATACAAGTGAGACCTGCCAATTTGATTGATTTTTTCAAAGTCTCCTGCAGTGTTTTGTTCGTAAATTTCGCCAGGATAAAAAGAATGTAAGTAACCAAGACCAACAGGTATATCTATACTCACTTTTTGCTTGAATAATTTCTGTGAATACTGATATTCCCCTCCCAAATATATAGCCGTTTCCAATTTTTGATGATAGAAGAAGCCCGCCTTGGCATTGAAATATTGAATATTCTTATCCTTTTCTTTCTTGATAAACATTGCCCCGAATTCAATGCCGGGATGTATAGGGCTGTAGTTTGTAAATGGTAAGCCTATCGCCTCTGATTGAACAGCGATGGAAAGTTGATGTAAGGACTGCGAATAGATATTTGTTGAAAAGAGGAGCAACAGGTAAAAGAAAACAATTTTTTTAGTCATTTCTGATCATGTTTTAATGAAGCTAATGCTTACCAAGGGTCTCCTGAGACAATTTTGATAAGCGTTAATGTTCGATTGTCTACAATAGATGTTGTATAGCTAAGCTGTCGCAAAAATAGATTGGATACTAGGATTTGAAGTCCTGTTTATGGGAAAGTTCAGATATTAGGACTTTTTTTCTGAATTTTGCGGGGGTTTCGCCCGTCATTTTTTTGAAAGTCGCATAAAATGCGGATTTGGATTTAAAGCCTGCTTCAAGTCCAATGGATAAAGTGGTATAATTATTAAATTCTTGGTCTGCAAACATGGTCTTTACTTCGGCGACTCTGAATTCATTTATCCACACAGGGAAGTTTTTATCGGTGGTTTTTTTTATGATCTTAGAAAGATATCCAGCACTCATTTCGATCTGCTGAGCCACATCCTCGATGCTTAAATCTTCATTGCGATAAAGCGATTCTGAAACCATCAGGGAGTTGATTTTTTTGAAATGCTTATCTAAAACCTCCTTATTCGATTTTGGGGGAATATTATTTGGGCTAGCCTTTATTTCTTTGGTAGGAAGCGCTAGGTTATTTGCAAGAGCTTGCTCCTCCATTTTAAAGATCTTAGACTTATCTTGAACTGTTTTATCCTGCAATTTTAGGCTAATATTTTTTCTATCATCTAGGAGTTTTAAATTAACGACTCCATTATAAGGGTGTTCAGAAAAATATTCATTCTAATTTAACAAATTTAGTTAGCGTGGAT
>CAYQRA010000092.1:0-13277 GCA_964419315.1 uncultured Saprospiraceae bacterium
AATAAGGCGCCAACTTCTTTAATCAAGTGCATGGGCGAAAATAACTAAGATTTACTATTATCCCAGTCAAAACAAAGTAAAAAGATCGGGAAAGCCACCGATCAAGCGATCAATCGGTAGAATAGCCGATTAACTCAATTTACAATGTATTAAATAAGGAAAATAAATAATTTGTGCATGGCTTTTGCTGCTAAGAAAAGTAATAGTCCTTATTTTTGCACAAAATTCACAAGAAACACTTTACTCATAAGTGGTCGAAAAGGAACTTGAACATGCATCGTATCACATTAATTTTTATTATTTCTTGCCTATTTATGGGCTTTCGCCCAGCAGAAGATGGCTATTTTCACCGAGTCCCTGCTCTTGCTGGCGACAGTGTCTACAGTCTTTTACAGCGCTACCAACTCGAAGGTTTTCAATGTAATCATGAGCAATTTTATGAATTGAATCAACTAAAACCTGAAATCGGTTTGTTAGCAGGAAAGAAATATTACATCCCTGTACGCATTTATAAATACAATGGTAGTAGTATTCGAACTACTTTGGGTATCTCTGGCTGGGAACAAGCTTTGCGGATCAAGCATTATAATGAAGCGATGAAGGAAGAAAGTTTGCGAAAGTCAACGATTGCCAAATCCAAAATTCTTTGGGTTCCTTTTCATGAATTGTCTTGCCTCGATGGGCAAATAGCAGGCAGTGGAAGTGAAACGAAGGTGGAAGCCCCAAGCCCCAAAGTGGAAAAGACGGAAACTCCTACAAAAAATAATCGAACGGCTGAGGCCAATAAACCAGCTATTCCTGAGAATAAAATTGATCCTGAAATACTGGCTCAAAGAAAAAAACTAGGAGGTGCTCGCCGTTTTCCAATTTTTGGCCCAGAGCATGCTTTTGTTCCTTTGATTGACAATAAATTGCGCGGGAAAGTGGTGTATCTGGTGAGTGGACATGGTGGCCCAGATTCTGGTGCAGTTGGCCAATATGGAGATCATCAATTGTGTGAAGATGAGTATGCTTATGATGTCACCCTAAGAGTTTGTCGCAAATTGCTCGAACATGGTGCGATTGTATATATGATAACGCGTGATCCTGATGATGGCCTTCGCTCTGGCGAATACCTCGATTGTGATAAGGATGAATATTGCTGGGGAGATTATAAAATTCCGCGGAGCCAAAAGACGCGACTTTTTCAACGCTCGGATGCCATCAATACCTTGTATGACAAACATCGCAAACAAGGGATCAAAGATCAATTAGCAATGATTATCCATATTGATTCTCGCAGCAAGGGTGCCAATACGGATGTCTTTTTTTATACCTATCCCGGCAGCACTAGTAGCCGCAAGGTCGCTTTGAATATCCATAAAACGTTTAAGCAAAAATATCAGAAGTATCGCGCCAATGGCCGTTATAATGGAACTGTGACCAGTAGAGATTTACACATGTTGCGAGAGATCAAACCGAAGTCTGTTTTTATAGAGTTGGGGAATATCCGAAATAGTGCGGATCAAAAACGCTTTGTATTGGAAAGCAATCGCGAAGCGTTGGCAAAATGGCTTTATGAGGGCTTGATCAAATAGAAGGTAGGATAAATTCTTGCAGTTGATCGGGCTTTTTGCAAACAGCTATCAAAGCCTTTGCCCCGATTAAGGGTGTTTCTTCTTTGACCTCCGAAAAAGATAAAAAGAAGCCATCAATAAACTGGCCATCATAAAATAAGCGATGAATTTCAGGTATTTGAAAGACTCGGATTCGTGTTGACTTTGATAAGCCTTGATCTTAGCAAACGTTATGGCCTCTATCTGACTTCCTTTCTCAATAATCATTTCACCAGCAAGAAGTATTGAATGGTCTCTTGCTAACTTAGATTTTTTACCTGCTCTAAATGGCTTGACATTGGGTCTAAAAAAACCAGTGAGCAAAGGCAGTAAAAATTCTGCTTGTTCCAAGCCACTATGGAATAAAGAATCTGCAACACTTGCTTCCACGCTTGCTGGCGTATGCAGGTCCCCAAAACTAATCTCTACTTGCCGATCTCGTATTTGTAAAATCAGTCGATCTTCCGAACTATTTCCAGCTTTGAATAAAGGAGCGATAATCTTTTTTCTGTACGCTCTTTCTATAAATGCTCTGGCAAAATTTCGATAAAGGTCTGCCTGTTCAATCACCTCCTGAAACTGCCCATCCTGTTGAGCGATCTTTATTTGATCTCTGAATGCTCTTTCAAAAATACGTTTTCTTCGTTTCACCATGTTTTCATTTAAAAAAAAAGCTGGAAGTTCCACAGCGAGACCTTGTTCCAAGGAATCCATTAAATCTTCTTGATTTTCTACCAATGGAATATCATAAGGCGCAAAGAGTGTTTCATAATTCCAAGTTCCCCCAAGTTGGTACTGATAGGCAAAGGGAACTGGCTTGAGAAAGAAAAAACTTAGAAAAAAGACAAATAGTAATACCAATCCAAATTTGATAATATCAGCAGTTTGAAATAAAGTCGCTTCTTTTTCCCAAGACATCTGGCGAAGATAGGAAATGAGATTTAAAGATTATTACCGAAGGGGTGAAAGAAAGTGTTCGAGCAAGTGGTGCGGAGCTAATGGCAGAGGGCTTGAGTTGGGAGAGCTCAGTTTAAATCCATGTACGACTGGCAAGTCGCAAGGAATAATTGGTGGGAATAGATTGGTTTTATCATTTTCTACTTTGTCGAATTAGTTCTTCCATCATCGGCATTAAACCTCTTGCGTCTTCAACTATTTCAAAGGTAGGATAAAATTTACTGCCGCCTTCAGTTAAACTATTATTCACGTATTCTCTTACCTCTTCTCCCATGAAGTAAATGGTTCCAATGTCGTTATCAAATTCTTCAAGGGAAAGTTTTTGAATTTTATCTAGCGCCAAGCTATGTATTTGAATCCCTTTGAATAAACTCCAAGATTGAAAAACCACTCTCCTATTCGTCAAAATATATTTTCGATTTTGAGTACTTTTCCTTTCCAAATAATTCCAGAAAATACCGTAAAGGATAAAGCCAATCAAAAAAACTGGATAAAAGAGAACATCTTTAATTTCCAAAAATTCTTTTGCATAAAAGACCGTCAAAAGTATAGCAATTCCAATCATTATTAAGATATCCGCAAAGTCTATAATGAATTCGATTAGACTCCAAATTGGATGCTCGGGTTTTTCAAAGTTGAAATTTGGTTTCCCAACCCAGCAGATTTCCTCTGTTGGCATTAGCTCCAAAGCTATTCCTAAATCCTTATCTTTCATTGCGTTTTTATATTTTCACCCTGCCATTTTCTTTTCTAGTCAACTGATCCTTTTGGCGCTTCGTTTTTCTCTGGATATTGGGACTTCAGGTCAGAGACCTCAATGTTGATCCGTTTACGACTGGCAAGTCCTAACGAATCATCTATTTTGGGGAGAACCAACTGCCTTTTAAGTTCTAATAGAGTTTATGCTAGGTTATTTAGGCTTCCGCGGATTCCAAGCAATCTCTTCAATCTTCAATTCCTGCCCTAATTTTCGAGACAGCACAAAGAAATAATCCGATAAGCGATTGAGGTATTGAATCAGAATAGGGGCGACTTCATCTACTTGCATAAGCGCTACGACCTGGCGTTCCGCCCTACGGCAAACCGTGCGACACAAGTGCGCATGAGAAACACTAGGATGACCACCAGGCAAAATAAAATTTTTCAGCGCAGGCAAAGCTTTATCCATCTCATCCATCTGCATTTCGAGTAAAGTAATGTCGGAAGGGAGAATATCTGGCACCGCCATTTCCTTGGTCGGATCACTCGCTAGGTTAGAACCAATGACGAATAGTCGGTCTTGGATTTCTTTGAGTAAATCTCTTAAAGCCTGCTCTTCAATACCATCGCGGAGCAAGCCAATAAAAGCATTGAGTTCATCTACGGTACCATAAGCATCGATGCGAATGTGGCTTTTGGGAAGTCGAAGACCACCGAAGAGGCCCGTTTCGCCTTGGTCTCCGGTTTTAGTATATATTTTGAAAGACATATGGGTATTGATTTCGAAAGTTGAGAAACATAGAAATAATGGAATCCTTTTAAGCAGAAGCTAAGCCTACTTTTATTCCAGTGGTTCTAGGAGAATGGGGTTGGCTAAAGCACTGATTACGTTCTCGTTATAATGATCTGTTTCTACCAGACCATCCCGCAGGCGAATGATGCGGTGGCAATGCTCCGAAATATCTGGTTCATGGGTAACAATCACGATGGTATTTCCTTTGCGATGGAGTTCTTCAAAAATCGCCATGATTTCGATAGACGTGCGAGTATCCAGATTTCCAGTGGGTTCATCCGCAAGGATGATGGCGGGGTCATTGACCAATGCGCGAGCGATGGCGACTCTTTGGCGTTGACCACCGGAGAGTTCATTGGGTCGGTGATCGACTCGGTCGCCGAGGCCTACGGATTCCAGTGCTCTTCTGGCTTTGTCTAGCCTTTCGTCCTTCCCAATGCCTGCATAGATTAGTGGCAGCGCTACATTATTCAGAGAAGTCATCCGGGGCAATAGATTGAAAGTCTGAAAAATAAAGCCGATTTTTTTATTCCTGATTTCGGCCAAATCTTCATCTTCCATGGTACTGACATTGATTTGGTCAAGAAAATATTCTCCCGCACTGGGGGTATCCAAGCAGCCTAGAAGATTCATCAGGGTAGACTTGCCGGAGCCCGAAGGTCCCATCAATGCGACGTATTCGTTTTTCTTGATCCTTAAGTCAACAGATTGTAAAGCATTTACGGTTTGAGAACCCATGTGGTAGGTTTTCCTTAATTGGTTGACTTGAATGATGGCTTCGTTCTCCATGTTGTTAGTGATTTTGGATTGTTTTCTCTTTACCGTCGTCCGATTCTATAAATCGATGACTTTGGGCAACTTAAAATGCTTTCCATCCTGATCCGGCGCATTGGCTAATGCTTTGCTACGGTCGACTTGATTCTTTACTTGATCTTCTCTTCCGATATAAACGGCATCACTGATGTAAGTCAAAGGCTTTACCCCTTCTGTATCCAACTCATTTAGTTTGTCTACCATATCCAATATGGCGCTAAGATCTCCAACAAGCTTATCTTTTTGAGTTTCTTGGAGTTCGAGTCTGGACAATTTTTCTAGCTTCGAAATTAGTGTTTTATTGATTTGCATAGGAAATTATTAGATTTTCGGTCTGATTTGATCGGCCAAGTCGTCATTCTACCCGCCAAAATTAACAATATTCAAAAACATTTGCGCTTTTTGTTTTTTTCCTATCCATCCATTACCGAATTTTTGCTAGGAATTGTAATTTCGCAGTTCATTTAGCAGCAAATAATCATTCCCACTACTGAGTAAGTACTTATATCACTATGTGGCCAAAGGGTTCAAAACTAACTATCATCTAAAAAAGATCTAATGAGCAAAACTACACCTCCAAATGTCAAACATGTCGCGATTGCAGGCAATATCGGCGCCGGAAAAACGACTCTTTGTACTCAGCTTGGAAAGAATTTTAGCTGGGATGTCCACTACG
This sequence comes from uncultured Saprospiraceae bacterium, assembly GCA_964419315.1. GTDB lineage: Bacteria > Bacteroidota > Bacteroidia > Chitinophagales > Saprospiraceae > CALLVY01. Next base: position 5,534 of record CAYQRA010000092.1, read on the forward strand.
AATCTACTGATAATAATCCCTATCTCAGCGACTTCTATAATGACATGCATCGTTGGTCTTTCAACTTACAAGTATATTTCCTCAATAATCGATACCGTCAGATCCTTGATATTCTAAACGGCGACAAGACCGTTATCCAAGATCGAACCATTTATGAAGATGCTTTTATCTTCGCCCCCAACCTGCACGACATGGGTTTGATGTCGACGAGAGATTTTAATAATTATTTTGATTTATTTAAGTTGATGACTTCTCAGATTCAGCCGCCAGATTTATTGATTTATCTCAAAGCAGATATTTCTACCCTCGTTTCTCATATCCAATCTAGAGGTCGAGATTATGAAGGGAGCATGAGTTTGGATTACCTCAAACGCTTAAATGAGCGTTATGAAAATTGGATCAGCGATTATAAGGAAGGAAACCTATTGATAATAGATGCCAATGAGATTGATTTCAAAAATAATCCAGAGGATTTAGGAAAGGTGGTAAATGATGTTGCCGCTCAATTGCAGGGATTGTTTAGCGATTAGTGTTTAGAGGAGTTATTCTGTGTAAGCATCTATACCAAAAAGAGCTTGCCGATGATGGATCATCGGCAAGCTCTTTTTTTTCCAAAAGCCTTGTTTTTAGCTCTTTTCAACTTCTATTTATTAGGCTCTTGGCTTCTTCGTTTTTTTGACTTCCTCTTTGGGCTCCTCCATTTGCAACCATTCTTTCACTTGATCGGGAAGATAGCTAGAAAAATCAGAGCTACCCGTATAGAATAGGATCCCTCCAATGGTCGCCAAATAAAACATCGTTGTAATCATTATCGCTTTACGGCGATTTTTTCTCTCGTTTTTAAGCATTTTTATCTCACTCATAAGGATTCATTTTTTGAGAACTTGTTTTTAAAGAACGCAGGAAGTAGTCCCTCTAGTTTAGACTTTCTGTTAAAAAAATGATAAATGGCTGGTGGAATTATCAATGCTCGGTTTTCTTCTCCAGAAAATAAATTATCTTGGGGGAGATTGCATTTGAAATATTGAGTAGAGCGTAGACTTTATTCTAAATATTGAAAAGTGCCCTAAAACCAAATATCGTAGAATTAGAAAACCTCAAATCATGAAATTCTTAAAATTCTTCTTCCCCATCTTCTTACTTACCTTTCTGGCTTGTGAAACAAGCGGTACCAATTCTGGAAATTCTAAGCCCAATGCCGGAACAGATTCCAAACCTCCCATCACCAATACCCTAGGAGAAACGGTCCCCATCAATCAAAAGCCGGGATTAGCGGATTTGGAAAAAGTGGCTCAAGTGATGAGTACTTCGAATTTTAATGAGGAAGCGGCAGCAGCTCGGGAGAATGGCGAAAGTTGGACGGGCTCCCCAATTACCGTTGCCTTGAGATTTGCGGGTGAAGAATTTGATTCTCGAACCAAAAATATTGATGTAGAAAGTTTGAGTGGTGGAGAGTCTTTCGATAAGGTATTGATTAGTATTACAGAAGATGGCTTCTTGGATGATTCCATTCGTGGGAGCATGGTTATTCTACGCATGGAATCGGTCAACGGCTTTTGGAATATTACCTCTGCTAAAAAAGTTTGGAGGTGTTGGGAAAACCGTGGGCATGTGGCTTATAACAGTGAGCCTTGTCATTGAGTATTCTTGGAAATGCGAGGTTAGGAACATTCAATACTCCGTGAGACGAACAAGCGTAGTGTTCGCATAGGGGAAAATAAGTTATTGATTTAATGGAGGCTTTACTAATCACTATAGATTTCATAGATAAGGCGCACCATCAATATGGTCATGAGGTACAACATGGCTGTACAGTTTACGGGGTTAAGAAATAATCGAAAAAATTGTGGTGTGATCAGTGTGTATTATTAATACAAAAATTTTCGCTGACAAGTTCTTTATAAACCGAATTTTTTCATAGCTTTTCGTTTGAATATCTTCTGTATGACTTTATAACGACTATCGCTATGATAAAGCTGCCTCCAAACCTCGCCTATCAAGAAAATTTTACCATCCGCACTTACGAAACGGGACAGAAGAAAGAAGCCACCGTTTCCCATTTACTCAAATTAATGCATGAGTCAGCAATGCAAAATGTCATTGCCTTGAAAGTATCTGTTTGGGATTTGGAGGCTCATAAGATTTCGTGGGTTGTTCGGCATATGCAATTGCAAATCAATCGGCTTCCGCGCTTGGGAGAAACGATCAATGTGCTGACCTATCCGGCTGGCTTCGAACGGCTTTTCACTTATCGCGATTATCGGGTGTTTGATAGCGAAGGAAAAGAAATTGCATCAGCTGCCTCCAAATGGCTTTTGATGAATACCCAAAATAGACGACTAGCTCCGATCCCCGATCACATTGCCCAAATCAAAATGCCTGCCCCCGAAGATTGTCTCCCCCGCCCTGCCGGCAAGCTACCCAATTGGACACAAAGCGATGCCCAACAAAAATTCCAAGTGAATTGGCATGATCTCGATTTTAATGGACACCTCAATAATGTGGTTTATCTCAACTGGATGCTAGAACCACTCCCTGAGGAAATTTTGCAAAACGGACGCATGGAAAAATTGGATATCTTATATCGCGCAGAAGGGATCTGGAAAGAAGAAGTCCTTGCCGAAATTCAAGTATTGGGAAAACAAGAGTTCCTACATCGCCTCGTGCGTATTGGAGATGGTAAGGAATTGGCGGCAGCAAAATCGATATGGACTAGTAGGGGCTAATTTCAAATTTGATTAGACTTTATTAGTCTACTACTTCATTCGCTAAGCCAATATACTTTACTGCTGATTTGGATTTCTAGCATGATTATACTAATTTTATATTATTAATTACGGGATATGAAAAAAACGAAACTCAGTATTCTTCAAACCACCATTGCCCTCTTCAATGAATTTGGATTTGCCAATGTAAGTCTTCAGCAGATTGCGAGGAATATGGGACTAAGTTCGGGCAACCTTACCTACCACTTTCCAAAGAAAGAAGATTTGATGAATACGGTATACGATTATTTTGTTTCCAAAATAACCGAAGTTTCCGATACTCAAGAAGGGCAGGTGGATTTGGTGGGAATGGATCGTAGAATCCGTCGATTTTATCATTTCCAACAAACCTTTCTTTTTTTCTATGTGGATCTCTTGGAAATAGAGCGTGCCTTTCCTTCCATTGCCAAAAAACATTATGAGCACATTAATAATCAGATCAATAGCATTCACCAAATGCTGCTGTTCAATGAAAAAGAACAATATTTAAAATCCCATGGAGCGGACTTTGATTACCAATACTTGGCTCGTCAGATTTGGATGACTATTGTTTTTTGGCGAATACAATTATTGGTACAAGGAAAGGTCGGTACAGAAGACGATTTATCCAAAGCTGTGTGGTCACTTATCCAACCTCATTTTACCCCTCTTGGAAAAAACCTAATCACCACTCACACTCAGCAAAACTCATTAAACAGTACAATAGATAAAATTTAGTATCCTATGATATTTGGTATCGAAAACTTTGAAACCTATGCAGTGATCAGCATTCTGCTAGTCTTTGGTTTTTTGGAAGCTCTAGGTGGTTTGTACAGTCATAGTGATCGAACCAAAGATGATTGGATGTTGGAAGTATGGAGCTTTTTCCAATTGTCCCTTTTTATCAAACCCGGAATTGTTTTAGTAGTTTTATTGATTGGAAACACTCTTTTTCCTTCCTTTCATTGTAGCTGGCAAGACTGGACTTTGTGGCTAGCGCTCCCCTTTTATCTTTTCATTGATGACTTACTCCAATATTGGTACCATCGCAAAGCACATGAATGGCCTTGGCTTTGGAAACTGCATCGGCCTCATCATGCAGCAGAAGAATTGGGTGTTTTTACAGCGTATAGAAATGCCGCTCTGTATTATGTGCTCATGCCTAATATCTGGTGGATTGGTTGGATGACTTTTATGGGACTGGGTCAAGCCATCGTAATCGGTTTGATCTTCAAGCAACTTGTTGTTATTGGAGCTCATAGTGAAATTCGCTGGGATCGTTTTTTATACCAAAACAAATGGTTACACCCTTTGGCTTGGATCATCGAACGAACGATCTCTACTCCTGCTACTCATTTTGCACATCATGGAAAAAGTGCCCGCGATGGCATTAGCGATCCCAATGGCAATTTTAGTAACACTTTTTTCTTTTGGGATCTGATGTTTGGAACGGCCATGATCACTCGACAGTATCCGCTAGAGTATGGTTTGGAAAATGACCCTAAAGACTCTTGGCTTGCGCATATGTACTATCCATTTGTAAAATCAGACAAAGTCGGAAGTCAAATCGGAAAAGATTATCAGCCAATCGACACGAGAAAAAAGATGCCGATCACTTTAGAATTGGAAGCGGGAAAATATTTGTATTGCCAATGTGGCTTTAGTAAAAACCAACCTTTTTGTGATGGTGCTCATCATGGTACGGGAAAAAAACCACTGCTTTTTGAAGTGAAGAAAAAGTCTAAAGTTCGCTTGTGCAGATGTAAACTTAGCCAAGCTGGACCTTTTTGTGACGATGCTCATTTGAAGCAATAATCAGGGTAAAATTAAAATCAAGGATTTTATCTTTGACTCCTAATTTATTTATTGAAGAGAATAGTATATCTTGAGGACATTACTGAGCTACCAGCAAAAACGATAAGTACTCTTGCATAAAAAGTCCTTAAAATACAAACTCTTTTTCTCTGCCTTCTACTTGCTCTTTTTCCATTTAGTTGGATTTGGACAAGATCCTTTTTATATCAATTATGACATGCCGGATGGGCTTCCTAGTAGTGAAGTCTACGATGTGGAAGTGGATCAAGATGGATTGGTTTGGTTCGCTACCGATCGGGGCGTTTGCAGCTATGATGGCTATCAATTCAAAACCTATACCTTCCAAGATGGATTAGCAGACAATACCAATTTTGAAATTTTTAAAGATTCTAAAAACCGACTCTGGTATACTGGCTTTAATGGATCTTTAAGTATTTATGAAGATGGCCACTTCCAAGAGTTTAGAGATAATGACACCTTACAAAATATCTTAAATGGAAATTGGATTTCTCAAATTATAGAATTACAAGATGGCACCTTTTATGGCATCCATTATTTCAGTGACCAAGCTTCCTTTATTCATTTTTCAGATCAAGGGTTTATAGCTCTGGTAAAAAGAGATAGTTTACCAGCAGGAATAGATTTTCCTCCCGATTTAGATTTTCTTAGATTGGAAGAAAAGGGCATTGTCTTTAACAAAAAAACATTTCCATTCAGAAAATATAAATCTCGTCCCTTTGGTAGAGAGTGTTTTAAGCATAAAGGAGGATGGGTATATCTTGACGATAAAAAACTTTACAAATGTGATGAGGCTGGTCAGATAATGGCTTTTTACCCCATCAATAAAGTAGTCGAAAATATCTACCTAGATCGAAAAAATAATTTGTGGTTTGCGACAGAAAATGGCGTACATTTTTTGCAGGAAGGAGATTTTAATCGTCCTTCGATTCAATATTTTCCTAATTATTATATTACCAGCTGTGTGGAAGATCAGGAAGGCAATTTTTGGTTTACAACAATTGCCAATGGTGTTCTTTTTATTCCTTCCTTTGATATTCATTTTATTCGGCCAAGCAACGCAAGTAGTAAACGAATCCTTTCTGTGAACGCTTTAAAAGAGCACCTCTATTTTGGTTGTGCAAGTCCTACGATTCTTGCTATTGATCGGAGTAGTAGGATTAAAGAGCACAGGCTGTCAGGGGCTGGACTAACCCCTGGATCACAAATAATCTCCTTAGGTGAAAAAGAAGATACCCTTTTTGTTCCCCATCACAAGTTATTTGAAGTAGATGGACGAACTAAAATAAGAAAGAATGATTCGGATATTTATTCCAGTTATTATTTTTTAAAAAATACCCAGTACCTCGTTTATGATGGCAATAAACTATTTGTCAAAAATCAAGACAACACGAAATTTGCTTATCTACAAGGACAAAAAAATAGAGTGACTACGATCCGACAGGATGAACAAGAAATTATTTGGATTGGAACTTTGGATGGATTGTTCAAGATTGAAGACTACGATTATAACTCTTGGGAAGAAGTTCTTCTAGATCAAGACATGACTTTTGGAAGAGTAAGTAATATTCAAATAGATGCCTTGAACCGACGCTGGATTAGTACGCTTGGAAATGGTTTATTTTATCATACCGACCAAGAAGCATTTCAAATAAAAAAAGCGGATGGACTCAATAGTGACCTCGTCAATTGTTTTTTAACCCTAAATGATTCAACCCTTCTTATTGGAACCAACAAAGGAATAAATGTCTTTAACTTCTACTATTCCAATGAAGGTTCTCGGATAGAGAATATCCGAAGTTTCACCAGAGAAGATGGACTCAGTTCTAATAAGATCAATACAATGTATTTTTGGGATAATAAAATCTGGCTAGGTACCGATAATGGAATCTGCTATTTCGATCCAAGCTTAATCAATCAAAAAGCGAAGCGCGTACCTACTAAGATTGATCAATTTATGGTCAATGATTCGACTTACTCCACAAAAGCGCATCTCGAATTGAATCATGATGAAAATGACATTTTCATCGCTTATACAGGAGTTAGTTTTCGAAAAAACCAAGTTCGCAAATTTTATCGCTATCGACTAAAAAGTCAAGGAGAAACCCCAGAATGGTTTTATACCAATGAAAAAAACATTCGTTATAATAATCTATCTCCCGGTCAGTATACTTTTGAAGTTTCCGCACAAAATAGGTCCAAGGAATGGAGTGCTCAATCAGCGACCTTATCCTTTGATATCCATCCCCATTTTATGGATACTTATTGGTTTAAAATTTTGCTTAGCCTGATCCTCTTGAGCCTCTTAGGAAGCATTATTTTCTTTCAAGCCAGACGATTCAGAGCCAAAGAATTAGCAAAACGACAATTACAAGAAGCAGAAGCCCGAATTCGAGAAGTAGAACACAATGCTTTGCGCAATCAAATGAATCCCCATTTTGTTTTCAATGCACTCAACTCTATTCAGAATTTTATATTTAAAAAAGATATTGAAAAAGCTAATTATTACCTCGCCAAATTTTCTACTCTCATGCGTAATAGTTTGCATTATACTCGATTGGAAACGATTACACTTCAGCAAGAATTGGGCTTTTTAAAAAACTACCTAGAACTAGAAGCCATGCGTTTTAGAGAGAAATTTGAATTTAAGTTTCAGGTAGATCCAATAATCGACGTAGAGGATATTATGGTTCCTCCTTTATTATTACAACCGGTTTTGGAGAATGCGGTCAAACATGGATTTAAAGATATTGACTATAAGGGACTTTTAGAGATTCTGATCAAACAGGAAGATGAAGAGCGATTGATTATTGTCATTCGAGATAATGGTTTGGGCGTATCGCAAAAAAATATCCAAGCACCTTTAACGAATACAAAACATCAATCTCTAGGATTGGAAATTATACAGGATCGGATAAAACTATTGAACGAAGCCAATCAACAAGTTAATTCGACTTTTGCATACGAAAATTTAAAAAATGAAGTTAAAGAAACGATAGGTTTTCAGGTGACTTTTTTATTAGCTATTCAGAATAAACCCTTCCCTACTTAAGAGCCAAGTATAGCAAAAAAGCTTTCAGCAGAAAACCATTTTTATAAAATAGAAATTGTTGTTTTTGATGAGCTCTGGTATTGATGCCTTGCTTGTAAATAGAAAAATATGATTC
>CAYQRA010000093.1:0-13019 GCA_964419315.1 uncultured Saprospiraceae bacterium
CTAACGATACCGATGATGCGGTGTCGAGTAGTTTGAGGCTTGTTGGTGATGATAGACATGCGTTCTCCAACGAGTGCATTCATCAAGGTTGACTTGCCGACATTGGGTTGGCCAATGATATTGATAAAGCCAGACTTATGAAGTTTTTTTTGATCCTCAGAACTCATTAAGTTAGTTTTTTTATGTCCCCATGAATTAGGGCAGTCACTTTTTGGTACAAAAGTTTTGGGGTCATTCTACGCCAATTGACCTCATTAAAATGTGTCCCAAAGTTAACAAAATATCCTAGTTGAGTTTCACTCATTTCTTCGTAAACATGTTTGAGCGTATTGAGGATACAAATCCAACCGTCCTCTTCTTTGATATCATCGTACCATTCTTCATAATAACAGTCGTCAGAACCATGAAAGTTGAGGACATTATCATTGATCAAAATAAAGCGAAAAATACCAGCATTTACCATTGGGTCAATGAGGTCTCTTTTGAGAAACATGACATCATTGCCAATGGCATCATTCCATTCTCCAATGAGCTCTATTATCGCAAAACCCTCTTCGTAATCTGCAAAAAGTATTTTTAGATAAAGGGTAGCAGAGCCAAAATTGTCCCATTGAGGATGGATGTAATAATTGTATATTTTTTCAGAAAACTGAAACTCACTATAAACACGGCCATAGAAAGGAGAACGTTTGTCCTGAGCAGCGATATAACTATCGCGCCATTTGAAGAAAGGTTCTATGTCATGCATATAAGTTTAGATTATTTTGAGGAGATTATTTTGTGGGAGACGACTTCTTTATCTTTAATAAAACCAAATGGCTTTTTTTGTTCATTTTTTACTCTAAAAAATGTCGATCCTTGCCTTTGAATTGCGGAGCTTGAATAGAGATCACTTTCAAAGGCTTCCTTCCTTTTACCCGTACCGCGTGTGGCACCCCTTTGGGAATAATAATATAATCTCCTTTGCGAATGGGGATGGTTTCATTGCCCAGGGTCATTACTCCTTTCCCGGAAAGCACAATTACTTGTTCGGTATGCTCTCGATGCACATGTAGTTTTACGCCTTTTTTTATGTAAATGACCACAGAAGTCACATCCTTGTCGGAATAAAGCGCAAGCGCATTTACATTTTCATAGGCTTCCTCCGCAGTAACTCCTTTCAAGGGCCGAACGTCTTGAGCGGATAGGGGGAAGAGGTAGAGCAATAGGAAAAAAAGAGACAATTGAAGTTTCATGGATATCTGATTTTAAATTGCTTACTGTTTAGCGATGAAAAAACGAATTAGAAAATCAGCTAGCTAGGCTTATTATAATTTCAAAAATCGAAGCAGTAAGAAGAATTAGCGCATTTCTCAGCCTACAGACTGCAATCGATCTAGGCGCTGCCCCCGAATGTACTATATCCCAACCAATTTTTATAAGTCCTGGTGTAAAAAAGAAATAACTAAAGAAGTTTTTTCTCCTTTTAGATTGGCAAATGTATTTAACTCCTTTCCACTGAATTCTATTTTCCATTTATCGAAGAATGTCCTAATCGGCTACAGATTTGCTTCCACCCAAGCTTTGAGCAACATCAGGAATTGGAACATTTTCTTTTGAAAAATTCAAATTCTAAGGTTTTAAACAGCTAGAATAATCGACTTAGCCTAAATCAAACATAATATGAACCAAATAGAAAATTTCAAACAAATCCAAACTCCTAGTTTTGACAAATCAAATAACGGAATATTAATATTTTAAATAAGGGACAGTCAGAATATATATCAAGCTATTGAGTCTTTTGCAAAATTATTACTAATAAATAAAATAACTATTATGGATGTTAACATTTTACTTGGGGAGCTATTTGGAACAATGATTTTAGTCTTATTAGGCAATGGTGTTGTTGCTAATGTCTTATTAACGGACTCTAAAGCTAAGGACTCAGGATGGATGGTAATAGCTACGGGGTGGGCATTTTCGGTACTCGTTGCAGTTTTTGTAGCCTTAGCATTTGGAGCACCTGCACATATAAATCCAGCGGTTACGATTGGCTTTGCGGTGTCGAGCGGAGATTTTTCAAATGTCTTACCATTTTTTGGTGTTCAGTTTTTGGGAGCCTTTATAGGAGGGGTTCTTGTTTTTCTTCATTTTGGACCTCACTGGAAGGTTACAGAAGATCCAGGCTTGAAGTTAGCTTCTTTTTCTACTGGCCCTGCTTTGCGTAGCCCTGGATGGAATATTGTGAGTGAGGCGATTGGTACGTTTGTATTGGTCTTGGGGGTAGCCTCCATTTTTGCAGGAGAAATGTCAGCAGGTTTAGGACCCTTTATGGTAGGAGGTCTTGTTTGGGGAATTGGATTGTCTTTGGGGGGAACTACGGGTTATGCTATAAACCCTGCTCGTGATTTAGGTCCCCGTATTGCACACGCTATTTTGCCCATACCAGGAAAAGGAGATTCAGATTTCGCTTACAGTTGGATTCCGGTGGTAGGGCCTATTCTTGGAGGAGTATTAGCGGGAATATTTATGATCTTATTTCCTGTTTTTTAAGTCCTAAATTTTATCGAAAAAAAACTTTTTACAGAAAAAGCAAACAAAAATTTTAATCATGAGAAGTCTTAAATATATTTTATTATTCGTCATCCTAATGACCATAAATGCCCAATCTTTAGTAGCACAGTCGGAGTCTAGTGTTCAGGAAAAAGAACAAGAGGTTCAATTGATGCCTGCAATGGCAAAATTGCTTACAACAGAGCAAAAGGAAAATAACTCTGCTACGACTGAGACAGAAACTGAGGAGGGAAAAAAGAAATGGGGAGTCAATTTTGACGGTACCTTAGTAAGTCGATTTATTTGGAGAGGTCTGGTTTTGGGAGACTATCCTAGTGTTCAATCTAGTGTTACTTTTTCCAAAAGCGGATTCTTTATAGGCGCATGGGCCTCTTATTCTTTAGGACCTGCAGAGCGAGGTGGAGCTTCTTCTAATAGCGTGCCAGTAGCGGAGAACTACAAAGAAATCATTCCATATATTGGCTATGGTTTTAAGATTAATGAAAAGTCAAAACTAACGCTACTATTTTTAACGCACTATAATCCAAATGTTGGTGAATTCTTTAATTTTAATAATGAACCCACTGGGGGAGGAGCAGCACTCACCAATCGAGTTGAATTCAGAACCCAATATAATTATGGTAAATTTGATTTTTTTGGTGGCTGGGATTTTGTAAATGATCCAACAGATAATTCTTCTTTGTATCTTGAAGTTGGTTACACTTTTGACTTTCCTAAAAATATAAAAGTTCGTCCTTTTGTTTCTGGAGTACCCAATAAGAATTACTACACGACAGATGGCGAGGCAAAATTCACTCAAGTTGGATGGTACACTTCTAAGTCTATTGCTTTAGGAAAAGAAGTTGAACTATTACTTAAAGTTGATATGGTTTATAATCCTGATAGAGATCAGTTCAACGCTGCTATTGGATCTACGTTCAAACTTTAATTACGAATATACTTGTACAAAATTTAGTCTAAACGAATTGAAAATATTTACGATCACCATCTTGTTTGGATCTTTAAAATACTTAGTAAGAAGATATTCCTTTAAGTATTGGTGAAGTAAAATTATTGAAGAAACCTTAACCATAAAAAGTAGTCCTGGCAGGTCTACCTAAGGGTAGGCAGGCTCTAGGTCACCTTAAATAAATTAAATAGACAAATGAAAAAATTGATCAATAAAATAGAGGATGTAATTATCGAACAAATGCAAGGGATGGCGGCGGCTCATCCGGAAATAAAAATTAATCTGGACCCAAAGTATATCTATAGAGCAGATGGCTCCTCAAAAGAAAAAGTGGTAATCATTTCAGGAGGAGGAAGTGGCCATGAACCGATGCATGGAGGTTTTGTTGGAACAGGGATGTTGGACGCTGCCTGTCCAGGAGAAGTATTCACTTCTCCTACTCCCGATCAGATGTATGAATGTGCTAAAGCCTTAGGGAATAAGGAAGGAGTATTATTTTTGGTAAAAAACTATTCTGGCGATGTGATGAATTTTGAAATGGCCGCCGAAATGCTCAATGCGGAAGGTATCCCTACCCAAAATATTCTCATCGACGATGATGTGGCTGTCAAGGATAGCTTATACACCGCAGGCAGGCGAGGGGTGGGTACAACGGTGATTATGGAAAAAATCGTAGGAACTGCTGCGGAGGCAGGTTATAGTCTTACTCAATGTGCCGATCTGGCACGGAAGATCAATACACGCGGTAGATCAATGGGCATGGCACTTACCTCCTGCATTGTCCCCGCTGCAGGAAAACCAAATTTTGACATTAGTGAAGATGAAATTGAGATCGGAGTTGGGATTCATGGTGAACCGGGGAGAAAACGAATTCCCTTTACCACGGCAGATGAAATAACCACTATTTTGACAAGCGCTATTTTAGAAGATAAGACTTATTCAAGGATATTAAGAGAATGGAATTTTGTCAATTCAGGCTGGGAAGAAAAAGAGTTGATCAGTGATGCCTTTAAGTCCGGCGATCAAATGATCGTATTGGTAAACGGAATGGGAAGTACTCCATTATCTGAGTTATATGCAGTTTATCGTAAATTGCAGGAGATATGTGATGCAAAAAATATTACGATTGCAAGAAATATTGTAGGCTCTTATATTACGGCCTTGGATATGCAAGGTTGTTCTATTACGATGGTTCGTGCCGATGAAGAAATGATTAAATTTTGGGATGCTCCGGTAAATACTCCTGGATTACGTTGGGGCATGTAATGTACTTTAGATAGTCTGGTAGTTGGAAAATTTAACTTCAATAAAAAAATATGGTAACCATAAAAAAAGCTCAATTAATTGAATGGCTGGAGAAAATCACGCTCACCATAAGAGAGAACAAAGATCATCTGACCCAATTAGATTCGGACATCGGAGATGCTGATCATGGTTTCAATATGGAACGAGGGTTTAATAAGGTATCAGAAAAAATTAAGGAACTTTCTGATAGTCCTGACCTGGCGATGCTGCTGAAAAATACTGGGATGACTTTGATTTCCAGTATTGGAGGTGCTTCTGGGCCTCTTTATGGTACCTTTTTTATGCAGGCAGGAATGGCTTTAGGAGATAAAACGGAATTGACCCTTGAAGATTTGAAGAACAGTATAGAAAACGGTGTTAAGGGAATCAAACAGAGAGGGCGAGCTGCTGTTGGTGAAAAAACGATGATAGATGTTCTTGAGCCAGTTGTTCATTCTTTATCCGAATCTATCGCTGAAAAATTATCCCTAAAGGAAGCTTTATCGAAGATGGTGGAAGCAGCAGAGAAAGGAATGAAATCTACCATCAATATGGTGGCGAGAAAAGGAAGAGCAAGCTATCTGGGAGAACGAAGTATAGGGTATCAAGACCCCGGAGCTACCTCAAGTTATCTTATTCTCAAAGCATTAGAAGAAACCATAAATTAGTGAGCAAAGTAATTTTGCTCACTAATTTAAAATAAGTTTAGAAATAAAATGATAGGTATTGTAATCATTTCGCATAGTAAGAAGTTGGCAGAAGGCGTAAAAGAATTAGCGCAACAAATGTCTCAAAACAAAGTGAAGATTTTTGCTGCTGGTGGAATAGATGATGCATCTAATCCCATCGGTACAGATCCTTTTAAAATTAAGGAAGCAATAGAACTCGCAGATTCTGAGGAAGGTATTTTAGTTTTGATGGATATTGGTAGCGCCGTTATGAATGCAGAACTTGCAACCGAATTATTGTCTGATACTTTGAAGGAGAGAGTACTGCTTTGTGAAGCGCCCTTGGTCGAAGGTGCGATCGCTGCTGCTGCTCAATCTATGGTAGGTGCTAATTTGGAAGCCGTGGCTAAGGAGGCTAAAAATAGCCTTCTCGGAAAGGCCGCTTTGCTAGGGGTGATCCCAGAAGAATCTAAGCCCCCTCAAAATACCATTGAAACAGGTAAAGAAATAAAGTTAGTAGTCCCCAATAAATTAGGACTGCACGCCAGACCATCGGTTCGATTAGTGGAATTGGTCAATAGATTTGACCATGAAGTAATGGTAAGTGTTCATGAAAAAGAGTTTGTTTCCGCAAGGAGTATTAGCCAGGTCGGAACACTTGGTGCCAAGCAGGGAGATACCTTAGTTTTTAAAATACAAGGACATGAATTTTTGGAATTGGAAAACTTGCTGAAGGAATTTGCTTTGAATAATTTTGGGGATTCCCAAAGTGAAGATCAAGCGGAAAAAAAGAGTGAAAATACTTCAAAAATAAAAATTGAAAGTAATAATAAAATCATAGGCGTTCCCGCCTCTAAAGGAATCGCTATTTCAACCGCGAAGCTATTGTGGAAGGATGAAATATTGGTGGAAAAGAAGATTGTAAAAAATACTTTAGAACAAAAAAATAAATTTAGAAATGCGGTAAAACGAGTGGTCAAGCAAGTGGAAAATATACGCCATAAAACCTTGGGGCTTTTTGGAAAAGCAGATGCAGAAATATTTGACTTTCATTTATTATTGCTTAGCGACAAGAAAAAATTAAGTGAAGTTGAGCAACTCATAACGCAAAAATATTTTAGCGCGGATTATGCCTGGTTTAATGTTTTTTCTGATTTGGAAATGCAGTACCAAAAAATGGAAGATGCTTATTTGCAAGAACGAGCTTCCGATGTTGTAGAGATTCGCAATAAAGTGCTAAGTGAAATTTTAGAATCTGATCCAGCAGAAATCGTACTTCAGGAGCCCTGTATATTGGTAGTAGATGAGATTGGTCCTGCTCAAACGCTAAGTCTGAATATAGAAAAAGTATTAGGAATCATTTCCAAAGTTGGGGGAGAGACTTCTCATGCTACGATATTAGCCAGGTCACTTGGCATTCCATCCATTACTGGACTAGGAGATCAATTGGATCTTATAAAAGATGGAGACCTCATTGGCATAGATGGTAGTACAGGAGTGGTGTACTTGGATAAAACCCATCCTGAAAAAATTAGACAGCTACAAGAGGAAAAAAGAATGGAAGAGAAAGAAGCTAATCTGCGTTTTTCTAAAGCAAAAATGCCCGCCATCAGCAAAGATAAAGTCGCCTTTCAAATCCTTGCCAATGTCAGTAGTCCAAAAGAAGCTAAAATAGCTTTTGCAAATGGTGCAGATGGAATCGGATTATACCGAACGGAGTTTTTGTATATGAATAGAGATAGCCCCCCGACAGAGGAAGAACAATATCAAATTTATAAACAGGTTTGTGAAAATATGCCTGGTCTTCCGATAACGATTAGAACATTAGATGTAGGTGGAGACAAACCCATTCCTTATCTGAAAATACCGCAAGAGGCAAACCCATTTCTGGGGCTGAGAGGCATTCGATATTGTTTGCAAAATACCGAAATATTCAAAACGCAATTACGAGCCATATGCCGTGTTTCTGCCGACCACAATGTTCGGATTATGTATCCGATGGTAAGTATGATAGAAGAACTTTTAGCCGCTAATAAATTGCTGGAGGAAGTAAGAAGGGATTTGTCTAAAGAGAATATTCCTTTTTCAAAAGACCTGAAAGTTGGAATAATGATTGAGGTTCCCTCCGTGATTTTTACACTATCAGACTTGGCCAAAGAGCTTGACTTTCTTAGCATCGGTACCAATGATCTAACCCAATATTTGTTAGCCATGGATAGGGAAGCTCAAATTTTTCAACACTATAGCGCACTGCATCCATCTGTGCTTGCCGCATTGAAGATCATCGTAAAAAAGGCGGATGAAAAAGGATTGGATCTTAGCCTTTGTGGAGAGTTGGCCAGTAATTCAAAAGCCACAGAATTATTGAGTACGATCATCGGTCTCCGAAAATATAGTATGTCAGGCCCTGCGATTCCTGGTATAAAATCAGCCATTCGAAAGATGGAGGTTACCGCTAATAAATACACTTCCAGGAAGCTTTCGGATTGGCGCACTTTGATGGCTGTAAAAGAAGAACTTTAGACTTCCCCTGGGCAAAAATGACGATTGAATACTCAGATTCTCTTTCTAATTATACACCAAAGAATCTTCTTGCACATTATTTGAGCCAAATAGAACATTTTTTTACGCAAAATATCAGTATTTTAATATTATTTTAAATGGTTTTCGTTACGCAAAATTTTAATAATGATAGGCGAAGAATTAATAAAATACTTTGAAAAAGCCAACGAATATCTGGTCTTGGAAACTGGCGAACAGTTTTTGGTACACTACTCGGTTACCAATTCTAAAGAGCGGGATCGGCTTTTTATAAAAGACCATATGCTCCTATTTGTGCTACAAGGTAATCTAGGGGTGGTAACCCCCAATTATTCTTATAAGTTGGAAGAAGGGGAGGCCATCTTCGTAAAAAAAGGTTCTATTATCGTTTGTGAAAAATTACTTCATGGAAATAAATTAGAATGTATCCTAGTCTTCTTGACCGATGATTTTCTGAAAAAATTTATGAACCAACACAAGAAAATGATTTTGCCATGTGAGTTATTAGATGTCAAAGCAATTGGGGCCTATCAGTTTTTTATGGACAAATGGATGGATGCTTATATCAACTCCGTTTTACCCTATTTCGAATTATCGGCATCTCTACCCATTAAAGAATTATTATCCCATAAATTTGAAGAGTTATTATTACTCCTGATTTCAGGTCAAGAGAGAAGTTATTTTATGAGCTTTCTCAAAGATTGCCTTGTGGAAGAACACTCTTCCTTAGATAATGTCGTGAAGACTAATATGTATACGAGCCTTAACGTAAACCACCTGGCCTATCTTTCTAATTTAAGCCTCTCCCAATTCAAGCGCGAATTCAAAAAGAAATACAAAGATTCACCTGCGCATTGGTTGCGATCTAAAAGATTGGAATATGCTTCTCATTTGTTGATGACTACCGACAAAAATATTAATGAGATCTGTTACAAAGCCGGGTTTAATAATACCTCCCATTTTTGCAGACTTTTTCAAGAAAATTATAAAATGTCTCCCTTGAAATTTAGAAAAAGAATTCCTGCTTAAATCATTAATGAGTACACTATTTGGAAGTAACTAAACAATGACTTAAAAGGTCTTATTAGGTGGGGTTCTATTTTAGAAAATCACCTGTTTCCATCCAACCCTATTTTATCAAAAGCAATATCGCTGAGTTCACTCGGCCTGGCATTTTATTGCCTATTGGGTTCTATCGAACCTCTGGGCGTACTATGAATTTTGGGAAGCTTTTCGAAGGTAGGGTTTGAAAAATAGTAGTGGGTCCGCCTAGAGGAAAAGGCCGCTGAATCATTTGCTTTTTTTTAAGAAAATTTTACAAATTTAAAACATAAATTAATCAACTTATGAAGCGTTTTTTTAATGAATCAACCAAAGTAGTAACCGAAGCTATCGACGGAGTATTGCGTCTGACAGGTAATGAAAATTTAAGCAGAGCGGATGCTTATCCCTTGAGAAAATTTGTAGTCCGAGGGGGCTGGGATAAATCCAAAGTAGCCATCATTTCTGGTGGAGGGGCAGGGCATGAACCCGCGCATATAGGCTTTATCGGAAAAGGCATGCTAACCGCAGCAATATCGGGAGATGTATTTGCTTCCCCAAGTGTGGAAGCAGTCCTGGCTTGTATTCTTCATGTAACGGGTGATGCCGGTTGCTTACTAATTGTTAAAAACTACACTGGAGATCGTTTGAATTTTGGTTTAGCCGCAGAGAGAGCAAAAAAGCTTGGGAAAAAAGTAGAAATGCTTGTGGTGAAAGATGATATAGCGATAGTAGATGCTCCCCAACCTCGAGGCATCGCAGGAACATTATTTGTGCACAAAATTGCAGGCTATTTATCAGAAAAAGGAGCCCCGCTTGAAGAGATCAAAAAGCAAGCGGAGGACACTGCCGCCAATTGCCTTTCTCTCGGATTAGCGATTTCAACTTGTACGCTTCCAGGAAAAGAAATCGAACAATTGGAGGCTTCTGCGGAACTAGGCTTAGGGATTCATGGAGAACCTGGATTGGAAAAGGTAGAATTTAAAAATGGAAAAGAAGCCGTTGCAATGGTCTTGTCTAGATTGTTTTCAGGAACAGATCCCAAATCAAATTATGCCCTTTTGATCAATAACCTGGGTGCCGTTACTCCTCTGGAAATGTCAATTATTACCAATGAAGTTTTGACCTCTCGCTATCAAGATCAAATAAAATTAGTCCTTGGTCCAGCTTTGCTAATGACCTCTTTAAATATGTACGGTTTTAGTTTTTCCCTACTAAAACTAAGCGTAGAAAATATAGTAATGCTCAAGGAACCCGTCGAGCCTTCCGCTTGGCCAAATGTGGTCACTCCAAAAGAACCAAAGCTTTTTAGCATTGATTATTTACAATTAAGAAAAACATTTGAACCTAGTAAGAATCCAAGCGTTCAAGATTTTATTCAGACGATTTGTGCCGCTCTATTAAATTCGGAAGAACATTTAAATAGTTTAGATAAAAGAATAGGAGATGGAGACACCGGAAGTACATTTGCCGCTGGAGCAAATGGGATAATAGAATTATTAGATGCCAAAAGTTTACCGCTTAATGAAACCGGGGATTTACTAATAGCTATCGGAGAATTACTGGCTAGCCACATGGGCGGTTCTAGTGGAGTCTTGTCTTCCATTATGTTTACCAATGCTGGTGCCTGCATTGCCAAAGGAAAGGATTTAGCAGATTCCTTAAAATCAGGAGTGGAGATGATGATGAAGTATGGTGGAGCACAATTAGGTTCTAGAACGATGATTGATGCTTTGGTTCCTGCGATAAGCAAGTTAAAAGAAAATGATCTGGAAGCAGCAGCAAGAGCCGCTAGAGAAGGGGCAAACTCTACGGCTAAAATGGAAAAAGCAGATGCTGGTCGCTCCTCTTATCTAAGGTCAGAAAGCCTTAAAGGGGTGGTCGATCCTGGAGCAGAAGCGGTTGCCATAATATTCGAATCTATTGCCCTAAAACAAAAATACAAGCATTAAGGAAAGATCACCTATAAGCAAAATGTTTTCAGTAGTGTTCAGTTATAATTACTTAATTGGACACTACTGATACGTTTATCAACTAAGAGTGATTAGATAGGGAAGTGATCTAGATTCATTTGAGGATTACCCTTCAAGCACTTACTTGAATGAAGACCTTAAAATTATCTGGCAACCATTGCGATAATAATTCCGACGATAATGTAAATGCTAAATGCTAGCATCGTTCCTAGGGTATTGACAAGAATTGATCTATAGATTGCCCCGAAAATACTATAGCCTAGCCAATTTTTATAGGCCCAGGCATAATAAGTAAAGGAGATGACAGCTGCCATCATTAATCCCAGGGAAATGGTATCACTAAAGTAGAGTTGAAGAGGTACGAGCAACAAAGCAAGAAATATGGTATATCCATAAAAATAACAATTGGCTACAAAGTGTTCTGCTAGCAGATACTCTTTTTTACGAGTCACCCAATAAGACACAACAGCTAATCCGGGAAGAGTCACCAAAATTAGGAAGTTCATAAACTGTTTGAGAATTTCCTGTGTTTTCAATTGAGAATCGATGTATTCCTGATCTTTGCCTTCATAACTTTCTGCCAGCATATTATCAATCTGAATATCATATAATCCAGTACTAACGGTAATCAGCACATTAAGCGTAATGGCCAGAAATAAAAAGCTAAAGGGATTAAAATAAGCCTTCGTTTTTCCATCGAGGTATTCTCTGACTATTTTTCCAGGTCTTAAGGTGAGTTCCTTAAAAGTATAAATGATGCCATAATCTACATTGAGAATGGTGGTCAATAGGTTTTGAAATATTTGGCGAAAAGTAAAGCGTCCCTCGATCACTTTTTGGCCACAGTCGGAACAGAATTTTCCTGAATGTTCTTGGCCACAGCCTTTGCATGCTTGAATAGCTTTGGTCATAGTTTTATTTTTTGTTTGGGTTAAAATTTACAATTTTTATCAATACCATTCTAGAAAATGTCACCTTTTTCGACGATTGTCAGTATTTTGTGATAAGATAAAGGCCAAACCAATACTAAGAAAAAATAGTAATATGCTGCGTATTGTATTAACCGGACCAGAATCTTGTGGAAAAACCACCTTAGCGCAACAGCTTGCCGCTCATTATCGGGTACCTTGGGTACCTGAATATGCTCGAACCTATCTCCATAAAAATGGTTTGGATTATCAAGAAGAAGATTTGCTGAAAATTGCAAAAGGCCAATTGTATCGAGAAAACCGGATTGGTGCCGGCAAACCTTCTATGTTATTTTGTGATACCGATTTGGTGACGATAAAAATCTGGGCAGAATACAAATATGGAAAAGTCGACCCTTGGATTCTGGAGCAGGTAAAAATCAGATCATATGATTATTATTTTCTTTGCGGAATAGATATCCCTTGGCAAGACGACCCCCAAAGAGAACATCCCGCCCAAAGAGAAGAACTCTTTCAAATCTATTCAAAAGAACTCCGATCTCTAGGAAAACCATTTTCTATAATAGAAGGTGATTTGCCAGCTAGACTTCAGCTGTGCAATAATAAAATCAAGTCTCTTCTTGCCTCAAAAGAATAATTCTTTTTTAAAAACATGACTATAGCGTGTTTTATAACAATGCTAATTTATTTTTTGAACTTGGAGGTCTCTTCTTTCTGGTTCAAATTTTTTATTGCACATTTAAAATGAAATTTAAATGTAAGTAATTGACAATTAGTAGGTTGTGTGTTTTTTAAGTTTTTTTATCTTTTACTATAAAAATTTAATCGATCGAAAAATACCTGTCACAAGATGCCCTAATTTGATTTTTTTTTGCTCCTTGGCATAAAAATTGAAATTTTGTTAGTACGTGACATTCCTATATTGGATAGTCATTCTCCTCCCAAGAAATATTTATAACTCCCTCCGTATTTTTAGAACCCTTGGTTTTTTCAAAAGTATATTTGAAATTGCTAGCTCGTCATTTGATTCCCAAATGACTTCTCTGCTAGAAAATCTAAATATGCCTGTAAGAGAAAGCTA
>CAYQRA010000094.1:0-12866 GCA_964419315.1 uncultured Saprospiraceae bacterium
AAACTCCCAATAAATCCTTATCTTCCCTAATGAAACATTAAAAGGATTAGTTCATGAAAGCGATTATACCAGTAGCTGGTGCAGGAACCCGACTACGTCCACATACTTACACACAACCAAAGCCACTGATTCCAGTGGCCGGAAAGACTATTATTTCTTTTATAATAGATGCTTTGGTGGATATTGGTATCCGAGATTTTGTGTTTATCATTGGCTACTTGGGAGAAAAAATTGAATTGTTCCTAAATAAAGAATATCCAGAATTAAATAAACAGTTTGTACAGCAATCAAATCGCGAAGGTTCTGCGCATGCCATCTGGACAGCGAGAGAAGCCATTGGAGATGCCGATGAGGTGGTGATCGTATTTGGAGATACTATTATTGATTTGGATTGGCAACAAGTAAAAGAGGCGCCCCATTCTTTTTTATGCATCAAAAAAGTAGACGACCCTAGAGAATTTGGTGTTGCGGTGATGGGCGAAGATGGATTTGTGAAAAAGGTGATTGAAAAACCCAATATTCCCAAATCAGATCAAGCTTTGGTGGGACTTTACAAAATCAAAGAAGTCCAAACTTTGATTGATGTCGTAGAGTATAATATCGCCAATAAGTTTAGAACGCACGGAGAATACCAATTGACCGATGCACTCATGGAGATGATTAATCGTGGAGTGAAGTTTACAACGATACCTGTTGACAATTGGTTTGATTGTGGAAAAAAAGAAATTCTATTAGAAACCAATGCCATGCTACTCGATAAAGAAGGTTATGCTTCTGCGACTCTGCCAACTTATGATAATTCCATTATCATCCATCCGGTTAGCATTGGAGAAAATTGTGAAATTTCTAATTCTATCGTTGGCCCTCACGTCACGATTGGTAGCAATACCAAAATCAATTATTCCATTGTCAAAGAATCCATCATTGGTTCTTATGCTTCGATAGAAGAAGTAGTACTCAAACAATCTTTGGTCGGTAGCGATACGGCCATCAAAGGACTTTCTCAAAGTCTGAATATTGGAGACAATACCGAGATCGACTTTAGTTGATCTAACTTAGCATAAACGCTATTGCTAAACGAGCTTCCTTTAATTATGATTTTAGCACAAAATACCCAAGTTCTCCTCCGACCGCTCTCCGGAAAAGATCTAAAAGGTTTTCATGCCTATCGTTCTGATCCCATTGTCTGCCGCTATCAGGGATTTGATCCTTACACCGAAGAGCAAGCCCGTGCTTTCCTTGAAAAGAGCAATTGGGTGGATTTACAAAGAGAAGGCGAATGGATGCAGATCGGCATTGTCCAACAATCGAGTCAACGTTTGATTGGTGATTGTGCGCTGCGATTTCAATCCTATGAACCTCGAATAGCAGAAGTTGGCTGTACCCTCAGTCGAGATTTTCAAGGACAAGGATTGGCCTTTCAGAGTGTACAATTATTATTACACACCATCTTTACCCAAAAAGAAACGCATAAAATTACCGCATTGATGGACGAACGCAATGTAGCTGCGATCAAAGTTATTGAACACTTGGGCTTTCAAAGAGAAGCTCATTTTCGGAAAAGTTATTTTGATAAATTGGATGGCGATTGGTTTGGGGAATATCAGTATGGGTTTTTGCGGGAAGACTGGAAGGATTAGGTAAGAGTCGCCCAAGAGGATGGGATATTTAATTCCTTGAATTACTTAATGCTCGTAGTCATCTTGTTCCGTTGGCTTTTTTTTAATATATTTGTGCCCTTGAAGTCTTTTATAAGTTTACCTTATATCTCCACTTACTAATAAGTCCCGAAGAATTTAGCCCCATTAAATGTGAACTTTACTCATTTAAGGTTTTCTTTGTATCGTGTACAAAGAGTGCTTTTATTGGTAGAATTTTATGCCATAAATTTTAGAAAAAGGTGTTCTGTTGTCAAGATTTAAGACAGACTCAAAATTAAAATATTCCATCACATGTTATTCCTTCGCAGTTTTTTTCTGTCATTGGTATGCTTATTTCTCTTTGGGGAAATCATGCTTGCGCAAGACTGTGAGACGGATTATTCGCCTAGCGATATTCCCTTTCTACCCAGTTCTCCTTTGCTGAAAGATAACTCTGTGATGCACATCACACAGTGGTTTGAAAATGATTTGGAGGTTTTGGAGAAACCCTATTTGGAGGATAAAAAGCTCATGTACAGAGAACGTTATCTGTATTTACAAGCATTATTGAGAAATGATTATTTTTTATTTGAAGACAGTTTACAAACGCTGGTAGATGACATTGGCGCACGCTTGTTAGGAGCCAATGAAATTGAAAACGCAGAGCGCTTACAGTTTTTGTTGTCTAGGTCTGGCATTCCTAATGCAAGTTGTAGAGGAGAAGGTACGATTGTGATCAATTCAGGTCTGCTTCTCCATTTAGAAAATTCGGATCAATTGGCTTTTGTAATGGCGCATGAGTTAGCACATCATCATTTAGATCATGTGAATCAAAACATGGAAGAGCACATCACTTTTTTGAATAGTAAGGAAACAAGTAAGAAAATTGATGCAGTTCGGAAGGGGCAAGAGATGGCTAATTCAGAGCTCCGCGATTGGCTCAAGGCAAATACTCTAGATTTTAGTAAGCATAGTCGAAATGCAGAATTATTGACCGACTCATTGGGGATTGTTTTCTATAAAAATGCTGGCTTTTCTCAAGCAGGCCCTTTGGCGGTTTTAAAAACGTTGGGGGAGGTAGATGAGGTTTCAGAGAAAACCAAAATTGATCTAAAAAAAATTTTTCACTTTGAAGATTACCCTTGGAAAGAAGAATGGATTGAATCTAATTTGAGCGGCTTGTCACTTGTAAAAATCACAGATGAAGAAAAGAAATTATTCAGAACACATCCTGAAATAGAAGAGCGCATAGCTCAAGCACAGCGTTTGTTTTCAAAGGAGTCCGAAAAAAGTGAAAGTAATCTTTGTACTTGGAAAGAACAATTAGAACTAGAGATATTGGAAAGAGATTACGAAATCCAAAATTTATTTTATGCCTTGATGCAAGGAATTCGAATCGCAGGAGCAGATAAAAAAAATAATTACGCCAATGGATTGATTGCCCATTGTCTTCTGGATTTGTGTTGGGCTCGGAAAGTACACCAATTCAATAAATATGTACCACATCCAAATAATCGAATGCGAGAAGATTATTTGCAATTGGCTACGTTTTTAGACAATCTATCTTTTACCAGTTTAAAAAAAATAACTCGGAAATGGATAGAACAATACTGCAAGGAGGGTTTGGAGAAAGAAATGGCGGATGCCTTAAAAATCAAAGCAGAGTTTATGGAAAATGATTTTGGTGAAATGCCCAATGGCGGTTCTGCGTTTTCTGAAAAATGGAAGAATAGTATGTTTTTATCAAAATATTTTATTGATGATTCCAATAAATCATCGAAGAAAAAGAAAAAGAAAAAGAAATGAAAAAAATTACACAATTGTTTTTATTGTTGATCACAGTAGCTTGTTTTCAGCAAAGCCTTTTGGCTCAGTCCAAAAAAATTGATGACGTCCTTTTGGTCGAAATGAGAGATATGGGAGCCATAAAAAATGGAGACGAGGTTACAGGTTATTATTTGTTTTATAAAACAGATAAGGCTAGAAAAGGGTTTTCTTCCTTTGAATTACAGATTTTGGATACCGAACTGAATGAGGTAATGGTAAAGAAAATGAACGAGCCAAGTTCGACCTCCCTTTCAGGAGCCTCTTCTAATGGAGAAAGTATTCTCTTTAAATTTTGGCAAACGGAAGGTAAAGTGAGTAAAATGAAATTTAAAGGGTATAACTATCAAGGGGAAAGTGTCATCACTAAAGGAGTAACCATCAGAGAGCGGGCTGAACTAGGAATGTACCAAAGCATGGGAGGCTATCTTAATGTATTTGGAACTGCTGCAATTCCAAATTATGGTTATGTAGAATACATGCCCAAAAAATTTGATAAAACGATCGGCTACCAAATGCGATACATTCCTTCCAATAAAGAAACCATCGCTTGGACGAAAAAGGGAAGTAGCTCCAAATGGGAATCTGCTCAATATCTTTGTACCATAGATTCTACCTTAATTAGCTTAGTCAATACAAGAGCGAAAAAAATGAGCACGGCTGGTATGAGTTATCTCGTTAAAGGAATCAATATAGCGTCGGGTAAAGAATTATTTTCTGTAAACCTACAAGACCAAGGCCTTAATGCGATGGTTATCAATGGTACGGCTTCCTTGGATGGAGAAAATATCGTTCTGTATGGATTGTATTATCCAGAAGGAGAAAAAGTGACTAAGAAAAGTTCGGGCTTAGTTAAAATCATTATGGATAAAAAAGGAAAAGTGATTGAGGACTTTAAATTATCTTGGGAAAATGATTTTGACCTAGAAATAGAGGAAGGGGAAGATTTAGGAAATATTCATTTCCATGAATTTCTTTATGGAGAAGATGGAAAGACGTATTTGATTGCAGAGCAATTTGGGTTGAATACAGGAGGAACGGTTTTGTTGAATGCGCTTAGTCGAGGAGCAGGAGCCGCTTTTAAAGTTAAAGACTTATTGGTTATCGAGTTGAACAAAGATTTTAAAGTAGAAAAGATGGAAGTTATTGAAAAGTCTCAAAATAGCCATGTAACCCCTGGTATCCCAATCGCTTCTAGTCAAACGATTGGCTATTTACTTGACTATTTTGGCCATTTTGATTTTTCCTATTTACAGCAAAAGGAAAAACCAGGAGAGTTTACCATTGGTTATGTAAACTTTGAAAAAATCAAAGGCGAAAAAAATAAATTGATTTTTGGAGGAGTAACTCGGACAGAAGGAGAATATGCTTACGATAAAATGCCGATCTCTATCAAAGGTTCTGAGGTACGTGTAATGGAGGGAAAACCAGGCTATATCTGTTTAATGGAATACACTAAAAAGGAAAAAAGCATTGATTTAAGATTGGAGAAAATTAATTTCTAAAATAGGTTCTGCCTGAATTGCCTAAGCTACTAGCAATTGGCAGGTTCGGTCATTTCAGTCAGCGCTTTTCTAAGAAAAAACTATTATTAAACGCAATTTCGAATGCAGGATATTTAGCGTCTACTGTATTCGAAATTGCGTTTCTATTTTTTTAATTACCCCACCAAGCGAACACCACCCTCTTCAGAAATATGCAAAGCACGCAATTCGCTAGTACGCTCATTGACATCCGCCGAAGCATTTTCCAAGCGCAAAACACCACGGGGACAAACCGCACTACAAATACCACATCCCACACAAGAGGCTCTTACAACGTCCTGCCCTTTTTGGGCATAAGCACGGACATCAATTCCCATTTCACAATAAGTCGAACAATTCCCACAAGAAATACATTGCCCACCATTGGTGGTAATGCGAAAGCGAGATTTAAAGCGTTGTACCAAGCCCATCAAAGCCGCCAAAGGGCAACCAAAACGGCACCACACCCGATTCCCCATGATGGGATAAAACCCAGTACCTACAATTCCTGAAAACATCGACCCGATAAAAAAGCCATACCAAGAACGGACTTTATAACTATCAAAAGCCAGTACTTTAGATTCTCCCGTCCAATAAGTATACAAGACCATTCCGGTCATCACCACTGCAAAAACCAAAACACCATGGATGACATAGCGTTCTACTTTCCATGCTTTCACACTCTTGTCAGAAAGTTGTCGATAAGGGTCCCCCAAAGTTTCTGCCAATCCTCCACAGCCACAGACCCAAGAGCAATACCATCTTTTACCATAAAAATAAGTGAACAAAGGAACCACAACCAAAGTCAAAATAATCCCCCAAATAAACATCATCGTTCCTACATGAGTAGCCCATCCGGCAATCGCAAATTCTTGTCCTTGACCAACTAAACTATTGATGTTATAATCGTAATAAAAATCATAGTCAAGCGGCCAAGCATTCTTCAAATCCATGTAAGGTTGGTTGAGTCTGACCATGAATTCTGGGATCAAAAAAGCAAAAGCGGTCTGGAAAAAAATGATCGAACTAGTACGGATTAATTGGTAGCGATTATGACGGTATTTGATCAGCATTCTAATCCCCATTACCAGCATGACGGAGGTATAAAGAAAACCGTAGAGAAACCATTGGCTAGCGGTATTACCACTCAAAGACTTACTAATTGGATCGAGCATTAACGTCCAATTGGTGATGTATTCTGGGAAGAAATAAAGGAGTACATAAAAAGCAATCAGAAAGATTCCAGTGACTAACCCAATCCAACCCAAACCTTTGGTAGCAGTCACGGTTCGCGATCGACTGCCGTCAATGTTTTTTTGCTTATTGGTGTGAAAGATTCTAAAGATGATAAAGGCGGCAGCAATAATAGTGAGTACTGCGGGTAAAAATGCTTTGTACATACCGGTCCAAATCGAAGCAATCGCTACCGCTACCAAAAAGAGGATGCGCAGATTATACGTCACTCCGCGAGTGGCTGGGCTATCGTAAATGTGATTATTTTTGATGCCTGGGATTAATTGTAAATCCGGCAATAAGTACATCAATGCTCCGATGATTCCTAAGATCAAACTCAGGAGGAAAAAGAGCTGGGTATTGCCCGGCAATAATCCACCTGCAGAATACTTGGTGAGCGAGAAGACATAAGAACTGATGTCTCCATCTCCCATTCTATAATCCCATTCTGCGACACCTTCGGGAAGATTGACGGCATTCCAGACACCATTCGCAGGATCTACTCCGGATTTTGTATCTAGTGCCGCTTTGGTTTTTTCTAGGAGTGGACGAAGATCTTTAACAAAGGCGACATTGCTGGAATACGATTTGTTAAGGAAATCACCGGCCTGTTGGAGCAGCATTTCTTGATGATGAACTTTGCCAACTTGTTCTTTGATGACTGCTTCGCTGAGGGTGTGATTACTAAAAGTGAGGGAGAGTACGAAGGTGCTTAAGGCAATGATAAAAAGACCTAGACCTATGTTTTTTATGGAAATCATGAAGTGGGTTTTTCTAATGATATTGGGGTAATAAGTGGCGGCAATCAAAAATATTAAGCGCCTCTAAGAAATTTGATGACCGAATCGAGGCGACGTTTTTGTTTGCGTTGTAGATTTTGACCGCTATGTCGATTGTAAAGAGAGATGACCTCCTCTTCGTATTCTTTATAAAATTCGGGATCAAAATTGGCGAGACTTAGATTTTGTAAAACCTCTTCCACTGGAGTTTTATCTCTCAACCATTTTTCACAAACTTCATGGCGATATCGAATGCCCATCAGATTGAAGCCAAGGACCTGAGTATTGTTTTTGTCGTAAATGATGCGAATGCTTTTGTCTCCGGATCGGTGTTCCCAGTAAATGGATATGTGATGATCTGGTGCTTTGGCAAGTACTTCTCCATAGACCTGATATTCAATTTCAAAAAACTTAGCAGAGTTGAACCAAATGCCAGGGTTATAGGATTTTTTTTCTTGGCAGATCGTGTAAGCCAGTGTTTCTCCCATCATTCGCCCCGTATACCAAATCGCTTCGATGGGTCTTCGTCCGGCCGCTGGATTACGGGCTTGTGCACAATCTCCAATCGCATAGATATCAGGAATAGAGGTTTCTAGGTATTCATTGACCAGGATGCCTTTTTGTGTTTCGATTCCGGAGCCTTCTAAAAATTTAATATTAGGATGAACGCCAGCAGTGAGCCCCACAAAACCACAATCTATTCGTTCCCCAGTGCTGGTGATGACTGCACAGGCTTTGCCATTGCCATCATCAATAATTTCTTTTAACTCTGTTTCTAAACGAAGGTCAATTCCATTGGCATTGATATGTCGTCCAATCATATCCGATTCTTCATCAGGTAAGACCCCATTCCAATATTTTTTTTCTCGTACGAGAAAAGTTACGGGGATATGACGAGAATGAAACATCTCTGCCATTTCAATACCAATCAGTCCTCCTCCTACAATGACCGCGTGTTTTAGTCCATCACTGTGTCGTTCCATTGCTTCTAAATCTTGATAGCTATACATGCCATGTACGCCATCTAAGTCTTGTCCGGGCCATCCAAATTTATTAGAAGAAGAGCCAGAGGCAATGATGAGTTTATCGTAAGCGAGTGGAGATTGGCCTTTGAGGATCAATTGTTTTTTATCCGAGTCTATTTTTTCGACATAGGCATTGAGTAAATCAATTCTATTTTTTTCCCAAAACCAATCTTCATAAGGTTTGATATCTTCAAAACGCATATGCCCCATATAAACATACATGAGTGCGGTACGAGAAAAGAAATGATCTGTTTCTGCTGAAATGACCGTTATTTTGTGATCGCTAAGTTTTCGGATAAATCTTGCAGCAGTGATTCCACTAATTCCATTTCCAATAATGGCAATATGCATAATTTAGTTGGGGTTTTGTTTTACAAATGGTTGCGCTTCGTTTGGTCTTCTAAAGGTAATACTTGATAGAGCCGTAAATTGAAGAATTTATTGCAAAGGATGAGAGGTATCAAGGTATGATCCAAGCTCCCTGTCTTGGGAGAGACAATGTCGAAGCACTTACTTAAGTAGAAATTTAAATCCAACTTAAGTGATTTTCAACCAATATAATTAAAATAGAGGATAAGTAAACATTTCTTAGGACTTAGTAGAGTTCCTCCTAAATAATTTTGTGTAGCTAAAAAGTTGTCTTTTATCTCCTAAAACCATTTTAGAATAAACTCTAGTAAACGGTAAATTATTCGACAATAAATTTACGACCTGTGAATTGATCTCCTAATTGGATGCGAAGCCAGTAGATTCCTGGAGGGAGGGTATGTACATCGATGGTTTGAGTAGACGTTCCTGTATGTACTCGCAGCGGGCTTGCTGGGCGAACAAGCTGGCCAAGATTATTGTACAACTCAAAATAGCCTTTGTCGGAAGTTATTTCTTGGATTTCTAGGTTTAAAACCGCTCTTGTAGGATTGGGGAAAATACGGATGTCCAGATTCTCCTTTGAGATTTGTTGGGTACTTACCAGAGCACTAGTTCTTTCGAAGTCCTCATGGAGGGTATAAAAATTTTGGCCACCTTCTAAAATAACTTTTTCATTGTGATCTTTCAAGCGGAAGAAACCGTCGCCGTATTTACAGCAAATACCATCTTTATAATCATCTATGATATAAAATTCATAGCATCCGATGTAGGGGAGGAAGACTTCATGAGTATAAAGGGTATCGCTATGATAATAGCCATTGGGGTTGTTTTGTAAGATGTTTGGATCTTGTGTTTGCCCCGGTTCTACTAAGTCATTACCGCCATGTGCGATAGCCGTTCCATTCTCATCTCTAATTTCCCAATAGACTTCATAGCCAAAGGCATCTGTATGGATTTCTACATTGATTTTTTCTGTGAACGCTTTGGGGCTTCGCTTATTAGCAGAAATGGAATTATCGGCAGGGGTAGTGTCAACCTCTTCATTGATTTTTTGGAGTACAATTTCGATTTGATTGTCTTCCTGATTATTCAAATTTACGGGAGGAAAGTTGATCTTACTGGTTGCAAAAGGTTGAATCATTCCTTCCCAGAAGAAATCTTCATGGATCAGAATATCATTGATTAAAAGATCAAAGCGAGCATTATGAATATTATTGGTTCCTGTATTTTGAATTCTGAAAGATGGCGTATAATATTCTTCATGGCAAATTGGATCTAGATTACTTTCCATGAAAAGCAACTCTGCGTTATTGATTCCGGTAGGATAACTACAAGAATTGCTGATAAGTTCAGTGACATGACTGAGGGTAAGTTGTCCCGTTTCAGTAGTCCGTTTATTAGGACAGATCATGTATACGGTTGGATAATTACTGATATGGTAGCTATTGTTGATGCTTGCGCTATTGAATACTGGAAAACTAATGTTCTCAGTATAATCTCCAAAAGTAAAATTACCATTGCCTCTAATATCTTCGATGGTAGTGATGGGATCACTTTCTATGTAGAAAATGAATACTTCATCAGTTCCAGAAGGGCCATATTTTTCCCATATTTTTTCCAACTCTCCTTTTTGAGCATAATTCCAACAGGGGCCACACCAAGTAGCAAAGACATCGAGGATGACAATTTTTCCTTCATCCAACTTTTCATAGAGGTTGAATACATTCCCCTCTATATCTGTGACGGTAAAATCTGGCGCAATGGAGCCATTGGCTAATTGTGCGTAGAGTGAGGTACTAAGCAAAGAGGTAAATAGAAAAAAACAAAGGAGGAATCTTCTCATAAAATAATTAAGGGTTGAATCCAATCAAAATTATTATGTTCAAAATAATAGATATAAAATGAAGCCTATAGGGAAGGAAAGTTAAGGTTTTTCAATACAAAAATCTAATTTAATTTGCTCTGGCAGCTCCCAAATTCAGCATCTGCCAACTATGAGACAATCTCCTTGCTATATTTGAAATTCTTCTTTAGGAATCCCTCCTCCAAAAGAATTTTTAGCCTAAAAAGAGGTGCGGTATATTGTTTTATCTACGATCTATATTAAATGTCTTCCATTAGCGAAAGCTTAAGTAGTTGCTTTTTTTAAGTAATTCCAAATAAAAATCCCTATTTTTAATTCCCTTTAATTATTTCAGTCAAAAGACTTTAGTTTCGATCTAATTTGGAATAAATTAGTTTTCCCATTTTTTAATTCCTTTTAGGAGGCAAAAATGGAAATAATACCAGATTTCAAACTACTTTTGTTTGGAAATTCAATACGTTTACATCCTTCTATTTTACATAACCTATAATTTAAGTTCCTTATGAGAAAGATTTTTACTCTTTTAGTTTTGCTGTGCGCTACAGTCATGGCACTTCAAGCTCAGTTTACGGAAAACTTCGAATCTGGCCCCAATGGTTGGACCGCAGAGAACCTTTGGAGACACGGTAATTCTGCAACTAATGGAAGTACCTACTTTCCAATTCCTGGCCATACCAACTTTATGTCCGTTAATGATGATGCTGCTGGACAAAATGTTAATGGATCCGGTAGATTGATTTCTCCTCCTATTGACCTAACAGGGCTTGATTTTCCTTTTGTTAAGTTTGATGCCTTCTTCGTTAATGGTGATTTTGGTGGAGATGATGAAACGGCTAAAGTTTTTATTTCTGACAATGGCGGTGCTAATTGGAAAGAAATTGCAGACCTACCCGGTGCTGCTGGTTGGGTTACTATTGTTGCTGATGCAACAGAATATGGTAACAAAACTATCCAAATCGCTTTTGATTATAATGACGGTGGTGGATTTAACTATGGTCTTGCTATCGATGACGTTGAATTCTATCAAGGTCCTGCCCATGATGTTCGATTGGTATCTCTAGACATTGAAAGATTTTTACCTGCTGGAGACCTACCTCTTACGATCAACGTAATGAACCAAGGTTACGAAACGGTAACAGAGATTGAGTATTCTTGGACCGATGGTGGAGGAATGAATACAGCAATGATTACTGGGCTTAATATTGCGCCGCTACAAACCGCTGCAGTTGTTCACCCAGAGGTATTTACTGGTGGTACAGAAGCCAAACAATATGATTTGGCTGTTTCTATCAATATGCCAAATGGAATGATGGATGCCAACATGATGGATAACAGTGCGGATGGTACTGCTTCTTTTGTGATTGATGTTCCTAACAGAGTAGTTGTAGCAGAAGAAAAAACAGGAACTTGGTGTACTTGGTGCCCACGTGGTGATATTTTCCTAAGACAAATGGTTGCTAATTATCCAGACAACTTTATTGGAATCGCAGTACACAATGATGATCCAATGGAAGATGCGGAATATGATGGTGCTCTAAATGCCGCTTTCCCTGGAGGATATCCGAATGTAATCATGGATAGAGTTCAGCTCATGGATCCTTCGGCTATGCCAAGTCAAATCGGTAGATACTTAGCCAAAACGTCTCCTGTTTCTGTAGACGGATCGGCTCACTATAATGGAGAAACCAATGAAATCGAAGTAACGATGACCGTTTCTTCTCACACAGAAATGAACGGTATCGAACTTAATGTAAGTGCCGTACTTATCGAAAATGAAATGAGTGGAACTACTTCTGGCTGGGCACAAGTAAATGCTTACTCCGGTGGTGGTCAAGGACCAATGGGTGGATACGAAAACCTACCTAACCCAGTGCCTGCTAGCCAAATGGTATACGACCACGTTGGAAGAAAATTGATTGGTGGTTTTACAGGAGATGCTACAGTTATTAATGGTGCTTTAGTAGATGGAACACAAGCAACGGCTACTTTAACTGCTTCTGTACCGGATGATGCCCGACGTAAAAAAATGGATGTAGTACTACTAGTAACGGATCGTGCAACTGGTGAAATTTATAATGCTGGTGAGATTCATGACATTACTGGAATCTATCCTAGATTCTCTGCTGCTGCTGATCGCGGTTGTGGACCATTTGAGGTTCAATTCTTTGATGATTCTGATTCAACCGCCACTTCTATGTGGACTTTTGAAGGCGGTACTCCTGCTACCTCAACAGAGAAAAACCCTATTGTTGTTTTGGATGGAGAAGGTGCATTGGATGTAAGACTGGATGTTGTTTCTAATACTGGTATTTCTTATACCGTTATTGAAAGAGATATCGTAACCCTAGATACCAAACCTACTGCTAAATTCGAATATGAGTCTGAAGGAGAAACGGTTAGCTTCTTCGATAAGAGTGATGATTCTGTTAATTATTCTTGGGAATTTGGTGACGGTGTAGGTAGTACCAAAAGAAATCCAGAGCACGATTATAATGCTTCAGGTTTTTATACGGTAACCCTTACTACCAAAAATAATGACTGTGAGGATACCTTCACAGAAGTAGTAGAAGTAATCTTGACGGGGGTGGAAGATGTATTAGAATCAAGCT
>CAYQRA010000095.1:0-10820 GCA_964419315.1 uncultured Saprospiraceae bacterium
AGAGGAGGTCGATTTATTACTAGCGCAAGTTTCTTCCCAGCTGTTGATAGACCAGGACGTGGATAATCCAATAGAGAAGTTCAAGTGGATTCCTTATGGGCAGGCTTTGATTAATAACTTTAAAGCGTCTACTTCTAAAGAGATCAGTATATTACAGAATAATTTGGCTTTAGTGCTTCAGGACTTAGGAGATTATGAAGGGGCTAAAGATTTATTAGAAAAAGCGAAGCTTTTGGATGAGAAGAATTTTGGACTAGATCATCCGACTACAGCCGTTAGTTATTCCAATTTGGCTTTAGTGCTAAAAGACTTAGGGGATTATGAAGGGGCTAAAGGTTTTTTAGAAAAAGCGAAGCTATCGGATGAGAAGAATTTCGGCTTAGATCATCCGAGTACAGCCGTTAGTTATTCCAATTTGACTTTAGTTCTAAACGCCTTAGGGGATTATGAAGGAGCTAAAGATTTATTAGAAAAGGCGAAGCTTTTGGATGAGAAGAATTTTGGCTTAGATCATCCAAGTACAGCAAGGAGTTTTTCCAATTTGGCTTTAGTTCTAAAAGCCTTAGGGGATTATGAAGGAGCTAAAGATTTATTAGAAAAGGCGAAGTTTTTGGATGAGAAGAATTTTGGCTTAGATCATCCAAGTACAGCAAGGAGTTATTCGAATTTGGCTTTAGTTCTTCAAGACTTAGGGGATTATGAAGAGGCTAAAGATTTATTAGAAAAGGCGAAGCTTTTGGATGAGAAGAATTTCGGCTTAGATCATCCGACTACGGCCGTTAGCTATTCCAATTTGGGTCTAGTGCTAAAAGGCTTAGGAGGTTATGAAGGAGCTAAAGATTTATTAGAAAAAGCGAAGCTATCGGATGAGAAGAATTTTGGTTTAGATCATCCGACTACAGCAGTTAGTTATTCCAATTTGGCAACGGTTCTTCAAGACTTAGGGGATTATAAAAGGGCTAAAGAATTATTAGAAAAAGCTTATGCTGTTTTTAAAAACCAATTGGGCGTCGATCATCCCAATAGTAAAATAATAAAAGGGAATTTAGAATTGGTTGAATCTTTAATGAACAAATAATGGTACCTCCTTCAATATTTGTTTTACCAGCAAAATCAATTAAAAGTTATTTACTTTTGTCTTTTCTAAAGAATAGAAAAAAGATAGCAGTTTGGCTAAGAAAGAATAGGGGAAAAGAACGTATTTTACTTGGCGACTAAATTTCTGTGACTAAAGAATTGCCCAGCCAGGAACGGAACCTCTTTTTTTGGTATAAATTCCAATATTACCGAACTATTCAGAAACTATTTTAAATAATATTAGGTTTGCTCAATGAAAACCACTTCCATTTAGGTAAACCAAAAAAATGAAAAAGTTATTTTTAGATGATATCCGTACCATAGAAATGGTCTACGATAAATCAGAGGTCGGTACTTTTGATATCGTAAGAACCTATAAAGACTTTGTGAGCTATATTGAAAAAAAGGGTTTGCCCAATTTTATTAGTTTTGATAATGATTTGGGATTGGATGAATCTGGTGTAATTGCGGAGGATGGATATGCTGCGGCAAAATGGTTGGTCTATCAATCAGGCTTGGATTTAAGAAACTTACAATTTAAAGTGCATTCTGCGAATCCGGTGGCAGCAGAACAGATTCGAGGCTTGTTGAATAATTATATAAAGTTCTTGCATGCTGAAAGCTAAGCTACTATTAATTATAATTTAATATTATCGAAACACTTATATGTTGATGCCGCTGCTTTTTCTTTTGTTTGCTTTTTCTGTGATCGCTTTTTTTATGTATAAAGTGCTAACCAGTGAAAATATTGAAGAAGAGAAATTACACGACGTCGATCAGTTTATTCCCGAAGGAATTATTGAGATTGAAAAAGAGGAATATCAAAATTTGGCGCTCTTAAATGTCTATTGTTCTGCTAATGATCCTAACTTCGACTTAGTGGATATTCATTCTTTTGGGAATGGTGTTTTTCTTGCCTTTGAAAAAAATATTTGGTTAAATATAATGTTTAATGCTGCTCTTGGAATATTCCAGATAAATAAAATTGATCCCTTCTCGTTAGCATTAGAGTATGAACTAATGAAATTAAATGAGCAGGAAAAGTGGAGACCTGTTGTTGGGCAAAAAGTGACAGCTATTAACCTTGAACTGGAAAAGGAAGCAACGATGGTCCTGCCGAAAAATTTGCATCTAAAGTTTGAAGCTCAAGAGGTTTTCGTTTGTTGGACTAATGAAATAACAGAAGCTCCCAGACAATTAGAATTTGGGGTCGATTGGTTAGCGATAATCTTTTCAGAAGAAAAGTATATTGAATTAAGAAAATAATTGGAATCTTGATTTAGATTTGGCGAAGTAACTTTTTTGTCCTAATACTTACTTAAATTGACCAAAATAAATAAGCAAGAGAATCAAAATTGCTATAAATAAAAAAAATGCACCTCTACCTCATCGGTTTCATGGGCTCCGGAAAATCCTACACAGGACGCCAGTTAGCAAAAAAACTAAAACTAGATTTTGTTGATTTGGATGATTTGATTGAAGAAAGAGCAGAAAAAACGATTGCTGAAATCTTCGCCGAAGAAGGCGAAATGAATTTTCGACTTATGGAATCTGCTGCGCTCAAAAGTATTGGCAGTCAAGATGATTTGGTCATTGCTTGCGGAGGTGGTACCCCTTGCTTCTTGGACAATATGGATTGGATTTTAGCAGATGGCTTAAGTATCTTTTTGGATACTCCGATTCCAATGCTTTTGGAAAGATTAAAACCAGAATTGGAGAAAAGGCCACTATTACAAGGTAAAAACGAGGAGGAATTGAGCCTATTTCTAGAAGAAAAAATAGCCGAACGGCTACCTTTTTATAGGCGTGCAAATATAATCTACCAACAAAAAAAGGGGAGTGGTCAAATCCTAGAAGATTTACAGCGAAGGATCGAAGCAAAAAAATAGGCGATACCTAAAATGATATCGCCTATTCTTATTCAAGAAAAATGCAGCAGCTTATTTCGGATATTCAATAGTCGTCAAATCTACAATAAAGCCCTTGCTCTTGATCTTCTTTTTCTTTTGCAATTCCTTTTGATAGCTCTCCGCTGTTTTCCTATCTGGAAAAGGCCCAAGGATGGTTTTGTACATCGGCTTTCCATCCGCTCCTTTTTCCACGCTAATTAAAATATTCTTAAACCATTTGTCTTGCAGCTCTGCTACTTGCTTCATGGCATTTTGATATTTGCTAAAAGAAGCCACTTGCACCCCATAGCCTGTACGCTCTGGTCGCGTAATCTGTATTTTATACAAGTCAAAATCTTTATAGTCTTTTCCTCTAACCCTCTGCTCACCAGGAGCAAAAGCAGCAGAACGGGCCTTGGGATCTTTGGCTTCTTTTTTAGTAGCGACTGGCTTGGGTTTGGCGGGAGCCGGACTAGGTTTGGCTGCTGCCGGCTTGGGAGCCGCTGCCGCAACAGTTGGCTTCTCTTGCACAGGCTTCGCTTTGGCCACGGGAGCATCTGGTGCCTCTACATTGATGGCCGTTGAAGCAGAGGGCGGTCCATTGACCACTTCAATCTTTACACTCGCATGTCCATCCTGCACAATATCCAAAGCTTTCGCCGCTTTTCTACTCAAATCCACAATGCGTCCTTTGATATAAGGCCCTCGATCATTGACTTTTACGGTAATGGATTGTTTGTTGTCAAGGCGGGTAACTTTCAGATAGGTACCGAAAGTATGGGTTTTATGGGCTGCGGTCAATTTATTTTTATCATATAAATCACCGCTGGCCGTACGTCGCCCTTGGTAAGAATCTGAATAATAAGAGGCAATACCGACTTCATCTTGAGCAAGGACCGTATTAGCGACAAAAAGGAAGCTAAAAAATAGCGATAGTTGGAGTAACTTTCTCATACAAAAATTTTTAAGTGATCATAGAAAAATAGAAGGCCGATAGAATAGACCTTAAACTAGCCGGTAAGATACATATGTTTTATTTACCATGCTTTTTCAAATTTAGATAATTATAGTGGGAAACACAAGATTAAGCGCAAAGCTATACTTTTGCAGTAGCGCTCTTAAGGAAAATTCGTACTTTTGTCCTTAAATTTGGGCACTTCGTGAACTTTAAGGTAGAGAACTTCATTTACCCAAGAACTAAATCATTGTTTTATGAGTAAGCACGGAAAAGTATTAGTCGCCATGAGTGGTGGAATTGACAGTACAGTATCAGCGATGATGCTGCACGATCAAGGTTATGAAGTCGTTGGAATTACGATGAAAACTTGGGATTATGCCAATTCTGGAGGTGGAGGGAAAGAAACGGGCTGCTGTAGTCTTGATTCGATCAATGATGCTCGCCAAGTCTCGGTCAATATGGGTTTTCATCACTTTATCGTCGATATCCGAGAAGAATTTGGAGATTATGTCATCGACAATTTTGTAGAAGAATACATCGCAGGACGGACCCCAAACCCTTGTGTACTCTGCAATACCCACATCAAATGGAGCGCCTTACTCAAGCGAGCAGATGCCTTGGATTGCGAATTTATCGCTACCGGGCATTATGCCAAGATTTCTGAAAATGCCGGTCGAAAGTACATCACCAAAGGAAAAGATGCCCACAAAGACCAATCTTATGTCTTATGGGGTTTAAGTCAAGAATGTCTCAGCCGCAGTCGCTTCCCACTCGGTGGATATACGAAGCCCGAAGTTCGAAAGATGGCCTTTGATTGGGGCTACGACGAATTGTCCAAAAAAGGAGAAAGCTACGAAATCTGCTTTGTCCCAGACAATGACTATCGCGGATTCCTCAAACGGAGAGTAGCAGGACTCGAAGAAAGAGTAGCGGGCGGTGATTTTGTAGATACCAAAGGCAAATTCCTAGGAAAACACCAAGGATATCCCTTTTATACCATCGGTCAAAGAAAAGGCCTTGGCCTAGCTTTTGGCGAACCCATGTATGTCTCCGAGATTCGCCCGGATACCAATACGGTCGTTCTTGGCCCCGTTGAAAGCCTACTTCGCAATGGTATGACGGTCGCACAGGTCAATTCTATGAAATACGATCAGATCCCTGAAAATGCCGAGTTGGTGACTCAGATTCGTTATAATGACCCCGGTGCATTGAGTAAAATGGCCAAAGTCCACGGCGATAAGGTAGAAGTAGAATTTTTAGCCAATGTCAAAGGCGTCGCGCCGGGCCAATCTGCCGTTTTCTATGAAGGAGATGATGTAATTGGAGGTGGTTTGATTTATGGTAGCTCCATTCGATAAGGACCGATATTTTTGAAGCACTTATAGTTGGGAGTTTCTCTTCCTGTTAAGATATCGACCCTTATCCCTAACTGGCTCATTCTTTGCTATTAAAATAGTTTGTAATATTACTTCACCCAATTCCCTTTCTGATGAACGCTTCACTAAAATACTTCCTCTGCTCCCTTAGTGTTTTATTGCTTCTGTTTGCCTGTAAAAGCAAAACGGTTCTAGAAGATTTTCAGCTTGATTATGGCTATGATTACTTTCCCTTGGAAATAGGTAAATATTGGGAATATTCTGTTGATTCTATCCTTTTTGATACCACCGGAATGGGGGTCGTGATTGAAGAAACCAGCTCTTTTCTCCGAGAGGAGGTAGTGGATACTTTTAGAGATAATAAAAACCGCTTGGTCTATACCATAGAGCGTTTTTATCGACCCGATGAGATGACTGTTTGGACGGTTCAATCCGTTAGCTATGCTTTACTGGATGGTACGCAGTTGGAAGTGGTTGACAATAACCTTCGCTATATCAGAATGGTTTTTCCTTTAGAAGATGGAGAAATTTGGGATGGCAATCAGTTTATTGATCCAACCACGATGATCACCATCAAAGGAGAACTCTTAGAGATCTTTAAGGGCTGGAATTATGAGATCGAATCTTTAGGAGAGGTAGATGTAATTGATAATGTTACTTATGACGAGGTCCTGTCGATTACGCAAGCAGCCTCCGAAAATGTGATTGAATTGCGAGAGTCTTCCGAAAAGTATGCCAGAGGAATTGGTTTGATCCATCGAGAAATGAGAATCTTGGATACCCAGTGTATCTCGGGTTGTGAAGGCTTGGCTTGGGAATCAAAAGCACAAAAGGGATTTACTTTAGTGCAATCATTGATTGCTCATAATTAGCAAACGAGCTGTAATAAGCGACTTATACTATTTTAATAGCCTGTCTCAAAAATGACTTCAACTAGAATAAATGCTAACTATTTCCAAAAAAATAAAAAGTATTTGGAAATCTCCTTAATAGAGAACTTGCTGGCTTCTTTGATTTTTAAACTTGACCTTCTCAAGGTCAAAGTAAAAGCAAATGATATACCATTCACAAACATCCAGAAATAAAATGCTGAAAAATGATTGCTGAAATATTAAAAAAATCATTTGATCAATACTATGAGGCTCCTGTAGAAGTGTGGGAGAAATTTGCCTCTTTATGTGAATTAGTGGAGGTTAAAAAAAATGAAG
This sequence comes from uncultured Saprospiraceae bacterium, assembly GCA_964419315.1. GTDB lineage: Bacteria > Bacteroidota > Bacteroidia > Chitinophagales > Saprospiraceae > CALLVY01. The sequence continues at coordinate 6,509 of CAYQRA010000095.1, forward strand.
TTTTAAAGGTTTCCAATACTACAGCTAAGTATGGTTATTTCTTATTAGAAGGTTCTGCAGGTTTGTTTGTCTGGAAAGAAAAGAATTTTGTTTGTACGAACCTATACTTAGAATTCAATTTTTTTGGGGATGATATTTCCTTGATTTCGGGAAAGCCTTCCCCCATAGAAATCATTGCTTTGGAAAACTCTAAAATGCTTCGGATCAATAAAACCAATATTGAAATTCTCAAAAACACGCCTATTGGTACCAAGCTGTTTCTTGCTGGGGAACAAAATTCTAATTTAGAAAATCAGAATCAGAAAATTGAAAATATGATTTTGTCGGCGGAAGAAAGATATTCTAATTTATTAAAAAATAATCCTGATATCATTCAAAGAATTTCTCAAAAACACATTGCTTCTTATCTAGGAATCACTCCTCAAAGTTTGAGTAGAATAAGAAAAAAAATTACCTTGAAATAGTGCTTAGGAGCTTAAAGCTAAGGTAGCTGTGGTAGTTTTAGCTTTGACTTAACGAAGGAGTAGTTAAGCATTCAAACAGCATTTAAGCCAATACGAGTAAAACTTATAGCCAACTTAAGGAAGACTTTATAGCATTTCTAGCCAATGTGAATTTAGCTCCAAAGGAGTGGTGCCAATTCTCCCATAGTTCTTATTTTTGATTCCCACCCTAGTTCTTAATATTTAAAAATTTAGACCTCAATATGCGAAGTTACCATAGGGTAACTTTTCTTAAAGCGTAGGCATTTACTTTTGTAATATCATTTTAATTTATACCAAAGTAATATGTCAACATCCATTAAATTTCTAATTATTATTAGTGTATTATGCTGCTCTAGTATCAGCAAAGCACAAGATTCGAATACCACAACGTATGCAAAATTCCCTTTAAAAGTTGCGATCGGAAATCATGCGGTAGGTTTTTTATATCAAAATTCTTTTGATTCCTTCAACCCTAGTTTTTCGGTCGGAACAGAAAAAGGATTGAATAAAAATCTAAAACATCATTTATTCCTTCCTCTCAATTTAGGCTTTGTCAGAAATAAGGTCATCGGAAATACCGTGACTATTGATCTGGGATTTGGCTATAGATATACCCATTCGGGAGGAATTTATCTGGAAACCAATTTAGGGCTCGGTGTCCTAAATCAATTTCACCCTAGAGAGATTTACATCCAAAATGCAACAGATGGTACTTATGAAAAAGCTACGAACAGTGGAAAGTTTGCCACTTTAGTAGGACTGAGAACGGGGATTGGATACGATTTTAGTAAAAAATCTGATGCCCCTTGGAGAATAGGGCTAAGTCATAATTTCTTTATTCAAGCTCCTTATTTTGCAGTAATGAGTTTTCCCATAATGCCCCAATCCACCACCAATATCTCCTTAAGCTATAGGTTTAAAAAATCGTAAAACCTAAAGGCTGACCGCTTCCATTTGATCTTAATTTAAAATAAAAACAGACACATGAAATCAATAAATATTTTTCTATTTACACTCGCCTTATTTTTGTTTATGGCATCCTGTTCTAAAGAGCATCTTAGTCCAGAAAATAATATCGATTGTAGCAATAGCTATCCGGACCATGCAAGTGCCGCTCCTTTTCAATCCCTAGTAGATCGCTATGCCACAGATGGTTTTGTTGGTATCACTTTATTAGTGGATGATCCAAGTGATGGTTTGTGGATCGGTTCCTCAGGGTATGCAAGTATTGAAAAAGACATTCTAATGAACCCTTGTCAAATACATCATACGGCAAGTTTATACAAAACGTTTATCGCTACAGTGGTGATGCAATTGGTAGCCGAAAATAGAATTAACCTTGATGATCCATTGTCTAGTTATCTTAGTGCAGAGATTACCGACCAGTTGCCTAATGGCAATGCCGTGAGCATCAAAAATTTATTGCAACATAGGACAGGAATTCCAGATATCTTTGAAATAGATTTTATTACCAACTTTTTCAACAATCCAACAAAAGAATATGCCATTGAGGAATTGCTCGAATATGTATATGGTAAAGAACCCTTATCAGCCGTCGATACAGAGTTTCATTATTCGGATGCTAATTTTTCTTTACTGACATTAGTGATTGAGCAAGTGGAAGGCAATTATATTGACGCTATAAAAAATAGAATTTTTGAGCCTTTAAATTTAATGGATACCTATTTTCTAGAAGATATCAATCAGACTCCAGTTGGTTTGGTGGACACTTATTGGGATCGATATGGAGATGGAAATATCGAAAATAATTCGGATGTACAAATCTCCTTGACGACTGGATTAAGAGGCTCCGATGGAATAGTTGCCACGGCCGATGATTTAAAGCTGTTTATGCAAGCTTTGGCCAATGGTGAATTGGTATCCAGTATCTCAGAAATGACTAATTTTCTTGATGTTCCTGCGGAGGTACAAGAGAATCAAGTCTATTCAGGATATGGGATAGGACTGATGAAAGTAAAGATTAGTGGAGAAGAATGGTACGGCCATTTTGGAAATCAAATTGGATCAGGAGCAATTATGCTTTATAATCCTAGTAAAGACATGACTATTATAGCCTTGCAAAATACAGGAACTTTTTTTTCGGATAGCATAAAATCAAAGTTCTTTTATCGACTATTAAGCGATCTCGAAGCAATAGTATTTTGAGACAAAACAAGGAAAGACTTTTTAGTGTAAAAATAGGAATGGGTTCCAAGTGAAAATTTGGAATCCATTTTTTTATAAAAAGCCCTGAAAGTTCATTCGAATCTAATGCAATATTCGGCCCTAGCATTTCCTTCAATACTAATAAATCCTAAAACTCCCATCAGGTCGTCGCATCCATCACAATCACCCAGTTTTTTCCTTTTTTCTCCCAGACCAATAAGAAATAACCGACTAGGTTTTTATTGTCGCGCGTCAAAATATACTTACCCGTCATCGTTACCACCTTTTTGGATCGCCGATCCGTCTGAATGATTTCAAATTCCAAATGCCCCATCGACGCTTGATCAGGATATGTATTTTCGTAACGTTTCAAAGTTGCATCCCAACCTTTCGTCACTCCGGTAGCACCAATAAATTGTAAAGTAGGAGAATTCCAATAACTAGTCATAAAGGTAGGAATGTCGCCTTTATTCCAAGCCATTTTCTGAGCCTCCATCGTGGCTTTTACCTGACGAATAGATTTGTGTTCTTTAGTTTGACTAAAAGCTGGAAGGCTAGCGACTACTAAGACAATCAGAATAATTATTTTGCGCATATTTAGCTATTTTTGTGTTCGAATTGGCTAGGGGTAAAAAACATCTGTACAATGAATACTTATACTCTGGCAATCAGCGCGCCAAAATAAGGAAAAATCACTTATGAAGGAATATATACAAATCGGTAAAACCAAAAAACCTTTTGGTGTCGCCGGAGCATTAAAAGTAGACATAGAAGAAGCTTTTTTGGAAGACTTTCTCTTGGCCAAGGTCTTATTTCTACGGATTAAAGGAAAACCTGTTCCTTATTTTGTAGAAAATATCGAGGTAAAAGGAATGCCGCTTTTGAAACTAGAAGACGTTGATAATAAAGAAAGTGCGCATAAAATCGGCGGCAGCGATATTTTGCTCCGCGAAGCGGACATTATCCCGGAGGATCAACGTCAGTTGGAAGTGGAAGAGACCATTGAATTTGCTCGCTTAAAGGGTTTTATGATCCAGGATGTTAATCTGGGACAGATCGGTAAAATTGATAATATTGAGGAATTTCCCCAGCAGGAGATGGCCATTGTTTGGTATAAAGAAAAAGAAGTGCTCATTCCGCTGAATGAAGGTTTGATCGAAAGTATAGATCAGGAAGGCAGGGTGGTGCGGATGGATTTGCCGGAGGGTTTGTTGAAATTATAAAGCAAGAACTTATGAAAGACCGTTACGCAATTTTATTTCTCGCCTTTTCTATGGCAATTTTATTCCAATTATCATTGGAGTTCTCCTCTTTTAAGGACAATTGGGTTTTAGTAAACCCGCTTCTAATGCTACTATTATGGATTGCCGTTTTAACCAAAATACAGCGAGAAAAAGGGAATCCTTTTTTAAAGCATTTACTGAAATCCATAAAAATTGGTGTTTTCCTACTAATACTTTATTTCCCTATTTGTATACTACTTAGCTTTCGATGGAGAGGTGATTTAGAATCAAGCCTAGAGAAACTATTGGGTAAAATACCTGAAATAATAGCTTCCATAATACCAGCAGGATCAATGGTATTTGGATCCCTAATCCTTGCAGTAGTCATTAGTTACTTAGTGGGAAGAAGTGAAAATAGTTAATTCCATAGAACAGACG
>CAYQRA010000095.1:10830-12835 GCA_964419315.1 uncultured Saprospiraceae bacterium
AAACAAAACCCTACAGAAATCCTAAAAACCCTAACAAAACCCTAAAAATCATAAAAAACTAGACAAAACCCTAAAAACCCAAACAAAATAATCGGAAATAGATTTTCTAAAAAAAATGATTCACAGGAGATGAATAATTTATACCATAAACCTGATGTTGATTTAATAATGGAAAGACTGGAAAGATTAAAACCAGATTCCCCACGCTTATGGGGAACGATGGATATTTCCCAAATGCTAGTCCACCTAAACCTTTCTCTTGAACCCGCTTTGGGATTGGCATTTCCCAAAAGAAAACTATTGGGTAGATTATTAAGTCCAATCCTGAAATTGATATATTTAAATAAAAAACCGATGGTCAAGAATTCTCCGACCAATGATTCCTATGTCGTGACCGGAGAATATGATTTTGCAGAGGTGAAGGAAAAGGCCATTGAAATGGTAAAGCTATTTTATGAAAATGGACCTGAAAAATGTACGGAGCATCCTCATCCATATTTTGGAAAACTTACTCCAACGGAATGGGCCATACTAAAATGGAAACATTATGATCATCATTTGAGGCAATTTGGAGCATAATCTAAAAAACCAAGATCGATGAAATTAAAAGTGATTTTACTGCTATGCTGTACCATGGGATTTACACTCCTATTAGTAGTTGGATTAATGGAACGAAAAGTGGTCAGTTTATTAATCAATGAATCGGCAAATGTGACAGAAGAAAACATTAGATTTACTTTTTCTGCACTACAAAGAATAGTAGGCGTCCTTCCTTATACTTTAGGTCTTATTATTGCAGGAACTTTTATACTTTCTCTTGCCCAAATCTTTAAAACAAGAAACAATCTAATGGCTATTGCCGTATTAATAGTCTTATTAATTCCCATGATATACAATATCTTTATTGCGGATACCGCTGCTGTTGTAGAAGGCATCGAGACCACAAAAATGTCAGACGAATTGACCCTAGTTAGGTCGAGTTTGCTGGGTGCTGTTAAACAACATTACATCGGTCTAATTGGATTTGCATTGGCCACTTTACTTCAACTAATAATTACTTTGAAAAGTCTAAAGAATGAGGTTAAATAAATAAGCCAGTATAATATTGTATCTGATTTTTGAGTCGATTAAATGCTCTTAGGCAAATTTTAATCAATGCTGGGAAACCTTAAAAAAGAATCGAATAAAGCCTATCATATAAGCCCCCTAAAAAATATTTTATGATGCGTCAATTATTTCTCACTGCTACATTATCTCTCCTATTTTTTATGGGGGTAAAAGCCCAATTGCCAGATGTAGTTACCTATGCCGGGAACTCCGGGAAAGAAGCTTTTTACGATGTGGTTCAAATTTCTGATGGCACCTTTTTGGTCGCTGGTTATTCGGATAATCTGGACTGGATTGACAATAGTGTTCCACAAGTAAGTTTGGGTAGGGATGGTATCCTCAATGGTCTAGGATCGAACCGATATGGTTTTATCCTTCAATTTAGTGAAGACCTTTCTACTATTTTGCAAGTGGTTCATTTCCCGCAGGGAGCAGTCGAAGATATTCGTTATATAAAACTGACCAATGCACCCGGCGAAGAAACTGGAGACCTGTTTATTTCAGGAGGCACTAAAGATACCAAGGCCAATAATGGGGGATACTTTATTGCCAAATTGAACAATAATTTTGTCAATGGTATCCCGACCGATTTGGAATGGGCGACTCCCATCTGGGCAGAAGGCTATGTTAAGGATCGTCATCCTTGGGATGTCGGCAGTAATGGCAAAGTTGTATTTGTCCGCGGTCAATCCCATGCTTACGATTGGTCTGCAGCCTATAGACTGGATGAGAATGGAAATCGCGAACCGGTTATTGGATGGAGAAATCATTGGCCAATAGGAGGAGGCGAATTTCGAGGATACGGAAATGAATATGCTGGAGGAATAAGCGCTTTAGATCATAGTGGAATTGTATTCAAAAGCTTAGGGCGATGTGACCTAAGATCATGGACTATAGC
>CAYQRA010000096.1:0-12826 GCA_964419315.1 uncultured Saprospiraceae bacterium
ATACCCCACAAATCCAAAACGATGAAAAACTATAATTCTATTATTTTTAATCGGTGGTTTTCAACAAAAATCAAGCTGTTCCTTACGACTTACAAGTCGTAGACAGATCAACGTTGAGGTCTCTGACCTCGAATTCTAAGTAGGCTATAAATTCTACTCAACACGAGTGGTGTCGGTCGGGAGACCGACACTTAGATCTACGTATTACCGAAGGTAATAGCGAGCAATGATAAAATGAATATTGAATATCCAGTCATTGAATATTGAATACTCAATTGGACTAAACAATCGTAAATGTATTTCTTGAGTTGATGACCTTCACCTCGAAGGTAGCCCTAGATTTTTCCTCTTTGTAAATTGCTTACTTTAAAACAACTAGGGCGAATTGGAGTTCCTAAGCCAACCACTGTAGCATCTGTTGGGCAATTTCCTCTCCTTTATCTTCTTGTAGAAAATGACCGCCTTGTTCAATAATGTTATGAGCTTGTCCTTTGGTTCCCGGTACAATTTGTTGGAATATTTTTTCAACGCCCTTGGTGATTGGGTCCGAATCGCTGAAAAGGGTCAACATTGGAAGTTTTAAGGTCGCTAATACTCCCCATGCTTTTTGGTTGTTGAGTGCTTCTGGATTTTCTAGGGTCACCGGGACAAGACTTGGGAAAATACGGGCTCCCGCTTTATAGCGGTCATCAGGAAAAGGGGCATCATAGGCTTGCAGGACTGCTGGCGAGAGAGTACTCACTGTACCTTTGTCGATGATTTGACTAATGTGGAATGTAGGCGTGTTTTTTGAAAAATTTACCCAATTGGTAAAAGCTTGTGGCATGGCCACGTTTCCAGTTGGTAGCGCCGTATTGGCAACTACTATTTTTTGAAATCGTTCAGGCTCCGCTGCCAAAATTCTCAATCCTAATAAACCACCCCAGTCTTGGCAAAACAAAATGATATTTTGTAAATCCATTTGCCGAACCCAATCTCCTAGCCAAGCTAAATGTCGAGCATAGGTATAATCCGCTTGTTCCGCAGGTTTGTCCGATTTGCCAAAGCCAATCAGATCAGGAGCAAGGGTACGGTATCCGGCATTGGCCAAAATAGGAATCATCTTCCGATAAAGGTAAGACCAACTAGGTTCGCCATGTAGCAATAAAATAATCGGTCCATCTGCTGGTCCTTCTTCGACATAATGCATTCTTATTTTTTCTACACCGACTTCTAAATAGTGGGGTGCAAAAGGATAATCTTCCAAGTTGTCGAAGCTAGCATCTGGGGTTCGTAAGATTTTCATAAGAAGGAGGATTGAGATCGAGGTTTGTAAATGGAGTACAAGCTAGAAAAATAAATTCAAATAAAAAAAGCACAAAAGGAATGGCATCCTTTTGTGCTACTTGGCGACCTTAAGTTTTTGTCTAAATAAGGGTTTTAAATCTTTTTAGATTTTGATAAATGATTTTAGTGGTAGGTCTGTTTTTGTTGGAATGGCTGCCCGTCCGCTTTAGTTCGCTATCGCTCAGTTATCTCACTAAAGTCACATCTCCTTTAAAAGTATAAATCAATCCTTCGATGCTTTCCACTTCAAAATAATACACGAAAACAGCATCATTCATTTGTTGTTGAATAAAACGACCATCCCAACCTAGGTCTGGATCATTGGGTAGAAAATTTCGCCGTTCAAAAACCAACTCTCCCCAGCGCGAATAAATGCGCATAACTTTTACTTCCGTTACTTGGGGCGAAGCAAAAAGGGTAAAGCGATCATTATTTGAATCCCCATTGGGAGAAAAGCCAGTCGGAATATACACGGGAATTGTTCGATCTACCCAAACCCGAACTTGTGCGGTATCTATACAATTATTAAAATCACTGAGCGTGATATCATAAACACCATTATAAAATGGACGAACTTCCCAAGTACTCAAATCAGATAAGCTTTCATTGGTATTGCTCTGCCATTCTAAGGATTGGATGAGTGGATCGGGTAGAGAAATATCAGCGTTTAGCACCACGGATTCTCCTAATTTAATATAATGATCTGGCCCCAAACTAACTTCAACTAATGGCGGTTCCACAATGCTTGTTACTTGTTCGAAAAGACAACCATTGGCGTCTTTTACCCAAAGAGAATAATCGCCTGCTTTTAAATTTGAAAACTGGTTGGCACTAGAAAAATTTTGATCTTCAATGGCATAAGTGAAGGGAGGAACACCACCCACTACTTCGTCGACAAAGACAATTGCATTACTATCGCCATAACACCGAAGTGGGTCAATATCCGTTTCTAAGAGATAAGGACGATTGTCATTTTCTGGTGCAAAAACACTATCGCGAGTGGTACAGCCATTCTCAATATTTAAAACTTCCAAAGTATACCAAGCACTGGCAAACACAGTAGGAGATAAGGTATGGTCATTTTCAATAGCCAAGCCCGGTGCTGCCACCCATTGGTATCGGTATTCATTACCAAGCGTAGAGCCTGCTCCATTTAAAAGGATACTAGTAATGTCGCAAGTCAATTCTTCTGCATCTCCAGCTTCCGCAATTGGATAATATATTTCATCCAATACCTCCACCAAAGAATCGCTACTACAACCACTAACGATATCGGTCACAACTAGTGTATAGCTGCCGCCAACATCCACTTGCGGTTCTGCTTCACTAGAACTAAAACCTGCAGGGCCAGACCAATTATACGTTACGGTAGCAACACTGCTCGAACTTTGCAATTCAAGACTAGGAGCGTAGCAATTTAGAATGCCTCCCGTAGCGCTAATGACTGGATAATTATAGCCATCGGTAATCGCTACGATATCATTGGATTGGCATCCATTGGGAGCGGTGACTAAGATTTGATAATCTCCTTCTGCATTCACCATCAAGTTTTGTTGATCTAAGGTGTCACCACTAGGAAGTATCCATTGGTACAAAACACCACTAGTGGTGGATTCGCCATTGAGGCTGATATTTGGGGTGTAGCAATTGATGGTGCTTGCTGCTAAAGGACTTAGGTCTGGTTCTATAAAATCATCAAAGACCGTCACTGGAGAACTACTGGAGCATCCAGTTAGAGTATCTATTACTGTTAGCAAATAACTACCTGCTTCGTCGATTAGTGGATCATAACTATTGGAGGTAAAACCACCTGGCCCGGTCCAAGAATAAAAGATGGCTGGTCCAGTAGAATTATTTCCAGGAGTAAGATTTAAACTTGGGAAATTACAATCCAAAGTCAATTCATCCCCTGCATCGGCCAAGGGAAAAAGAATTTGGTCAATCACTTCAATCAAAGAGTCACTGCTACAACCACTTATGGTATCTGTTACGACGAGTTGAAAATTACCGCCCATATCGACAGTAGGTTGAGCACTATTGGAATTGTATCCTAGCGGGCCCGTCCATTGATAAGTGACGGTGTTTAGATTACTACTACTGGACAATTCTAGGTTGGGGAAATAGCAATTGATAATACCTCCGGTAGCACCAATCACTGGATAATTATAAGCATCAATGATCTCCACAAAATCATTGGACTGACAACCATTGGGAGTCGTGAGTAAGAGTTCATAACTGCCATCAACTGTGACGTTCAAATTTTGTTGCTCTAAGGTATCGCCAGATGGTATAATCCATTGGTAGCTTACATTCGGAGTATTAGATTGGCCGCTGAGATTAATGCTAGGGGTATAACAATTGAGACTGTCTTGGGCAAGTGGCATAAGGTCAGGTTCCGCAAAATCTCCAATGACAAAAACATCAGAACTATTGGCACATCCATTCACCGTATCCATAACCGTTATTTCATAATTTCCACTTTCCTCTACCAGTGGATCATATTCGCTGGAAGCGAATCCACCCGGACCTGCCCAAGTGTAAATGATCGTTGGGCCAAAAGAATTATTGCCAGGCTGGAGTGGTAAAATAGGATTATTACAATCGATGGTTATGGGATCGCCTGCATCGGCAAGAGGATAGAGAATATTATCAATGACTTCCACAATGGTATCTACCGCACATCCACTGCTCATCTCGGTAACTTCGAGTGTATAGGAACCGCCTTCATCCACCATTGGGTCAGGAGCGGTAGAGGAAAAAGTCCCCGGCCCGGTCCAGAGATAATTGACCGTATTGACAGAGCTATTGACACTCAAAGGAATGTTTTGAAAATTACAAGTAAGGATTCCACCAGTTGCAGTAATTTCAGGAATAATATAACCGTCGATCAAAGGAAGCGTGATAGTATCTTTACATCCATTTTCGCCACTTGCGATGAGTTGGTAATCACCAATTTCATTGGCCAGAATACTATCTTGGTTGGAGTTGATTCCTAGGGGGCTAGTCCAAAAATAGTCGACCAGTGGATCATTTGGTGAACTGGCATTTAAGGTTAGTTCTGGGAAATTACAATTGAGTGTTCCGCCGGAGGCTGTAAAATTGGGTGGGTCAAAGTCAGGAAAAACCATAGCGGTATCGCTGTCAATACATCCAGTAATACTATCCCCAGTTACGAATACGTACATTCCCGGATCGATGACCGTTGGAGAAAGTGTACTGTCCAAAAAGTTATTGGGGCCCGACCAGTAAAAGCCAATACTCGGCGCATTATTATTGCTGGCTTGCAAGGCTTGACTAGGATTGAGGCAACTTAGAGTAAAGTCTATCCCTGCATCTGCAACAGGTTGAGGATAAAACACAATGGGCTGACCGATGGACACGGAAAGACAGATAGAAGTCAGGTCTACAAATCCGCCATCAATGGCATTTCCTGCCACATAGGAGATGTAGTAGATTTGTCCGTATTGCATTACGCCAGGAATAAAATCAAAGGTTCCCGTAAAATTAATCCCAATAGGATCTACCAGAGTAGAGGTATCCCCACTGTGTAAAATATATTCAAAGGTATCATCATTGTCGAGAAATTCATTGGCTTGATGAGTAGCGGAAATGGATTCGCTGTCACAATTGATTAATAGATCTTGATCCATTGTACCTGCATCAGTAGTACAAGAACAATTGACTTGACCTGAATATACAATCAGGCTATCGCTACACACCGCAGAATGTTTTATTTCATAATAATAAACACTACCACTCAAAATAGGTGGAGAAGTAAAGGTCGTTCCGGTAAGCAATTGGTCATTAACGTAGTACGGAGGAACCCCTTCGGTGACATCAAAGACCACCCGATAAAAAATGCCACTAATGTCACAGTCTTCAATGACCGGACTGACCGTCAATATTTCTTCGTCCAAAAAATCAATTTCAAAACGAACCGTATCTATACAAACAGGGCCTGGCTCTATCAACTCTACTTGTTCTTCTTGACAATAATCTATACCCGCATAAGTGTAGCAATCTCCCGGACACAAAGTGATGGTTCCAAAGTCCGTGACCATCGGATCTGAAACGACAATGGGCTGCACAGTTTGTCCACAGCTATCCAAGCAGACGGCATCAATGGTCTCGGTATAATTTACGCCACAAAAGCTATAAGATTCTCCGCGACAAAGATTGACTGCTGGGAGATAATCAACAAAATAATTAACTATAATAGGAATAGAAGCAAAACTTCCACAGGTACTTGAGGAAGCACAAAAAGCGGCATCATCGGTAAGCGCGGAGGTGATCAGCACCGAAAGGTCTCCACCTTGGCCTGCGGCCCATCGGATTTCAATTTCCAAACCAGACTGACTCACAATCTCTCCACCAAAAGGAATGATCCATTCAATATTTAAACTATCAAGTTGGAGTGTATAAGGACAATTATCACCACCGGTTAGTTCGCAAATAGGAGGGATAGCAGTGTACGTATGTGTTTCCCCCAAACAGACAATTTCTACACCACTCAAACTTGGTTCTGTTGTTTGCGTAAGCGTAACTTCTTCTGTTGAAATCCCACTGATTACATTTACTTCCCAGTTGCATTCGGCAGTATTGATTCCATCGATCATTAGGTAATAAATTTCTCCAGGAATGAGATTTGTGGCCGTCAGAGTATCCGCTGTCAAAGCATTACTAGCAATACAATTGGACTGTCGAGTAAAGACCTGACAATCTTCGATGTCAAAAATGGCAGCTTCTACTCCTTGTCCGACCGTACAGTCTCCAACACTTATTTCTAACTCGACGATGGAGTCACAGGGTAAGAAACGAATCCAACTATTATTTTCGATACTGTGGCAAAATTCAGCAGCTAAATTACCTTCGATGATTGGGGAAAAAGGATCGGTAAAAGAGCAATAGCCATTGAGTATTGGTCCACAAAATAAGGGAGCACCCATGCAAGAATCCATAGGAGGAACGGGTAGGTTACAATCATTGTCTTGATAGGGGACAAATACATCAATAGTGATACTACATCCCGTATCAGGATCGGTGATGGTCACCATATATAATCCGGGAGCACTGACAACTGGATTTTGTAAAGTACTATTACTTGGATCAATACCGGGGCCTGTCCAGAGGTAATCTAGATTTCCGCTGCTGCTCATTCCACCTCCAATGATTTCTACGGAGGTGATGGTTGGCGTGAGGATTCCATCAGGTGTAAAAAAACCATTGACAGAAACTTCGCTGAGGGTAAAACCACTGACGGTACATTCGGTGTTGGTTTGTACGGTTGAAGTATAAAATCCTGGATCACAAAAATCTTGACCATTGATCGTAAAACATTCGTCATTACAAAGTGAAATGGTATCAAGATCATTATAAACCGTTGGCAATACTACGATGGGTTGGATGGTGCCATCAATACAATTGGAGGAGCAAATGGCATCTAGGGTAGTGGTATAAAAAGTACCACAAAACTCAAAACTTTCTCCCTCACAAATATAGACGGTTGGTAAGACGGTCGCATTAGGAGGAATGGCATTTACCCCGACATTGATTTCGATAACTTCGGTAGAACAATTCCAATTACAACCACTACAAGAAGCGGTATTGGTGTTTTGTAAAATAACATCTAAAGTACCTCCGGAGTTTCCCCAAGTAATATCGACAGTGCCCGAATTGGGATCACCATTGATGACTGCTCCGAGAGGCAGTATCCATTGATAATTAAAATCTGCAGGAGGCAATACAGGGAGCGGACACCCACTAGCCGAGGCGTTTGAACATTGAGGAGGAGTGACGGTATAAGTCGCAGTTTCTCCGGGACAAACACTAATTGGCCCATTGATCATTCCATCAGCAATTAGGATTGGATTGGGAGGGTCGGTATCAATCCCACTGATGATATTGATATTGAAATCACAAATGTCTCCAGCCCAACCATCGATCATTAGGTAGTAGATACTTCCCGGTGTGAGTCCAGTGGCGGTCAGCGTTCCGTTGATTGGAGTGGAGGAGCTGAAACAATTGGAAACAGAAGAAAAGTTGAAGCAATCATCGGTAGAAAAGATTCCTGCTTGCAGGCCACTTCCGGTCAGTGTTCCATTACAAGAATTGACAATGAGGTCGAGGACCACTTGTGGTTCACAAGCGACGAATCGAATCCATTGATTGTTTTCAACCTCTCCACAAAAAATGGCAGGATCGGTGATGTCGTTGGAAGGTCCGGTGCTGCTGTTGAACCCATCTAAGACAGATCCACAGATTAGAGGTGCATCAAAGCAGGAGTTGCCTGGAATACATTGACTACTAAGGGAATGATTTAATCCTAGGCATAAGCATAGGAGTAAGAGGTACTTCGAGTTCATGGGCGAAGCTATTTCTGCATAAGAACTAGATTTATTGAATCTGGAGCTTGCAGTTTTTGGGTTTGAAAATTAATTTAGTCCCTCCAATTAAAATAATTGAAGTAATTCGGTAATCGGTTTTGGGAGAGAAAAGTTTAGATGATTGTTTAAACAGTATAATATAAAATAGATCAACCTATTTTTGTTTTTTAAATACTGTTCTTTGGTTTAGGAAGGTTAGCTACTGAAATTGTAATTCCTGTGATCAGAAGTAATACAGGTGTTTTGTAAGATTCTTAGATTCTACCACGAAATTACATAAAAAGTAATAAAAAGGGAAGTGTCTGTTTAGCGAGGAAATCAAAAGTAAGTCGTTTAATTGGCTCAAGCGGTCGATTATTATCTTGAATTTGGACTGAAAACGAAGAAATTCCGCCTAAGAGATGGGATTTTTACAAAGAGTTGGCAAAAAAGAGCGCTAAGGAAATAAATTTTATGAACGAGCTATTATTTTTGTAAAAGATCAGCTTATCGTCATAGAGCTACCATTTTACAGAGATTTGTTTAAAACTTAACATTCTACCAAAGAATAGATATTCAAGAACTTTGATTAAGAAAATTTGAAAATTTGAAAATTGATAAAACATGAGCCCAAAAAATAATGGATTCCTTTGGACGACTTTAATGATGGTTTTACTAGGTATTTCTTTTTTGTTAGGAGCAGCTTGGCAAAATTCAGATTCCAGCGTTCCGCAGGTCGAGGATACAGAAGAAGAAACGCCAAGCATAGCCGCACCTGCGGCAGGTGCGAGTGCGGTTGCAAGTCCTTCTAGGCCAGTCAGCCCAAACGGCGGATTGACCAATAATGAAAGAGCAACAATCAATTTATTTGAAAACGCAGCTCCTTCGGTCGCATTTATTACCACCTCCAATTTGCGAAGAGATTATTGGTCGAGGGATATTACAGAGATTCAACGCGGATCAGGGTCGGGTTTCGTTTGGGATAAAAATGGACATGTGATCACTAATTATCATGTGATTGATGGAGCCGATAAGGCGCAGGTGACGCTAGGGGATGGTACCAGTTGGGAGGCGAGTTTGATTGGTGTGGCTCCTGAAAAAGATTTAGCGGTTTTAAAAATCGACGCTCCGATGGATCAATTGCGTCCTATTCCGGTAGGCCAATCCGATAATCTCAAAGTAGGTCAATCGGTTTTTGCGATTGGAAATCCATTTGGATTAGATCAAACATTAACGACTGGAATCATAAGTGCTTTAGGAAGAGAGATTGAGAGTCAAGGGCGAGTGCCAATACGCGACGTGATTCAAACGGATGCAGCGATTAATCCTGGCAACTCCGGCGGACCATTGCTAGATTCTTCGGGAAGACTCATTGCGGTAAATACTGCGATCTACAGTCCCTCGGGAGCTTATGCTGGAATTGGTTTTTCGATTCCGGTCGATGTAGTGAATTGGGTGGTGACGGATTTGATTCAGTATGGAAAAGTGATTCGCCCTAGTCTGGGAGTAGAGTTGGCTCCTGCCCAGATCACCAGACGTTTGGAAATGGAAGGAGCTTTGATTTTGAATGTAGTGGAAGGTGGCGCAGCGGAAGCTGCGGGGATCTTACCCACTATTCGTGATCGAAATGGACAAATTAGAATGGGAGATGTGATCATTGGATTGAATGACCAAGAGATTAGTTCTAATACAGATTTGATTTTAGCGCTTGAAAAATATAAGGTAAATGATCGGATTATAGTCAAGTTATTAAGAGAGGAACGTTCCTTAGAATTGGAGGTGATATTGGAAGAGCAAAAATAAAGAAAAGGGTATTATAGAAAATCTAAGGAAATATTAAACTTAATTAATAACTTAGGCTCCTAGAGATAGGTGTAATCCCAATTCCAGCTAATTTGAAATACAACATGAGGTTGACTGTTTTTCTAAAAAGCATCCTATGCGTTTTGCTTATTCGCCACTTGTTCGCTAATACACTTTCGTATTGCTATTGGATGGTAGATGGGGATGCCAAATGGGGCGAATGGATCAACTCCGAAGACCCGGAGTCAGAAGAATACAAAAATAAAAACCTTCAATTGGACTTTAATTTTTCAAAAGAGAAATTGTATCCAAAGGATTTTCTCCGGCTTGATCATCCAGAAATATCGACACCACCTCCACCGTATTTTTCTATATTTTCCTAATAATAAATTTACTAATTAGGTACTTCTAAATTGGAGGTTATGAGTTATAGCATTTTTTGAAATACGGATCTACTATAAAAAATCCCTCATAGGATGTAGCGTATCAATGAATCCTAATTATTATTTTCAATCCCTTTATACTACATAATCTGATTAATCTTTTTACAAGAGGAAATATTTTTAAAGAAATACCAATGAAAAAAATATTCGATTTAGACTTTTCTCATTTCCGAGGTGATTTATTAGGTGGTATCACTGCAGGTATCGTTGCCTTACCTTTAGCGTTGGCGTTTGGCGTAAGCTCTGGTTTAGGACCCAGTGCAGGACTTTATGGAGCTATATTTATTAGTTTTTTTGCAGCATTTTTTGGGGGAACGAGTACCCAAATCTCAGGACCTACTGCGCCGATGACTGCTGTGAGTATGGTTGTTATTGCCAGCATCGTTGGTTCTTTTGAGGGAGATATAGCCAAAGCGCTTCCCATTATTCTTATGGTCTTTTTATTTTCTGGAATAATACAAATTGGTCTGGGAGTGATGGGCTTAGGAAAATATATAAAATACATTCCATATCCAGTAGTCTCTGGATTTATGACGGCTATTGGAGTCATCATTCTAGTTACTCAAATTTTACCGACTATAGGGTATTATCCCAAAGAGGATGCGGTTTTTGTCGAACAATTTAAACCACAAGCCAAAGAAGTGTTATTAGATAATATTCTAAAAGATGAGGCTGGAGAAGGTGTTTTGGTTTTAAAACATTTTGAAGAAACCATCAAAAGAGCAGGTGATATCACAGACGATCAAATAGAAAAAGAATCTAAAAACCTAGCCAGTAAAGAGGCTTCGGGAGTGATCGGCTCGCTTAAAGTATTGCCTCGTGCTCTACGTAATATCAACTGGCTGGAATTTTTGCTAGCCTTGGGAACCATTTTTATTATCTATGGTTTTAAGCGAATTACGACGACTATACCGAGTACGCTAGTGGCTCTCTTGGTGATGTCTGGTATCGCCGTAGGTTTTGGCTTCGACTATAAGCCTATTGAAGAAATACCACAAGGTTTGCCTACGCCACATCTCGAAATGTTTACAGGATTTAATCTCTTCAGTATTACGCCTTATATTTTTACTGCTTTGACTTTGGCCCTTCTTGGAGCAATAGATTCCCTCTTGACTTCCGTTGTCGCAGATAATATGACGAAGACCAAGCACTTGCCAAATAAGGAATTGATCGGGCAGGGAATAGGTAATTCAATCGCTGCGGTCTTTGGAGGTATTCCTGGTGCAGGAGCAACCATTCGAACGGTAGTCAATATCAATGCCGGGGGAAAAACTCGGCTATCAGGAATGATTGCTGGTCTACTATTATTAATCATATTATTGGCTTTAGGCCCTGTTGCATCCAAAATTCCTGCGGCAGTTTTGGCGGGTATTCTGGTTACGGTAGGGATCGGAGTGATGGACTATAAAGGACTCAAAGCGATTCCTTATATGCCTAAACCGGAGGTAGCCATTATGCTGATTGTATTGGTACTCTCTTCGGTGTGGAACTTGGTCTATGCAGTGGGTATTGGTCTAGTGATTGCTTCTTTAATGTTTATGAAAAAAATTGGAGATTTGACTGCGGAGCGATCGGATGTGAAACCACTAAAAGAAGAAAAAGCTTGGTCTGATGAAGCAGACTTTCCAGAAAACCTCAAAGAAGAAGTTTTTATCAAGCACGTCAAGGGGCCTTTGTTTTTCGGTTCTACCAGTGATTTTCAACAATTATCTTTACAAATACCTTCGAGTGCCTCTGCTGTAATTATCAGAATGGGCAAAGTGCCCTATATGGATCAATCGGGGCTTTATGCGATGGAAGATATTTTGGTGGATCTGGTGCAAAGGGATATTAAAGTAGTCTTGGTAGATATTCTGGGACAGCCCAAATATATGATGGAGCGAATTGATATCATCCCTGATTTGGTTCCAGAGAGTCAGATTTTTCCAACCTTCTCAGAATGTTTGAATTGGGTTAAAGGTAATGTGGTCGATGGGGGAGGTTCTTCAGAAGGTAAAAAGAATTAAGCCTCGTTTACGATTGGGGACTAAAAAATTTCAAATCATTTTTAGTCCACAATCTTCTTTTAATAAATTTTTATCTCCCCCTGCCATACCGGTACAATTCGTTCATAGCTAATCAAATCGACCACAAGGTGCTTGCCTTGACGACTCAAGATAGCTCTTTCGATTCCCCAACTTTCCGGCTGAATATAAATAGCCTGATGGTCTGGCCCAGCGGCCAGGCAACAAGCATACAGGGCATCTTTGCCCTGATAGCGTTCTCCGGCACAGCGCCAATTGGCATCGTAAAGGCTGCTGGTATTTCTGGGAGAAAAACCAAAACGATGAAGGGTAAAGAAATTGGGGTACTGTGGAATTTTATCGAGGTCAATATTACCAATGACAATGCGGTGTATCTCTTTTTCTGCTCGAGGTTTTTTATTGACGAGCTGCAATTCTTGCAAACCATTTCTGGTTTGATTGATTCTGGCAATCGTAAAATGCTTGAGCTTGGGATAATTCTTTTTTACCTGCGCCTGTGGATGTAAGACATCATATAAACCATCGGCACGGAATACGGGTAATTTAAAAACCCCTTCTTTTTTTCTTAAAATTTCTCCATACCGCTTAGGTGGATCAATGCTCCTCCGCTCTCGCTTCGGATTGATCACCAGTCGGCGGAGGTGAGGCTTGGTATAATATTCTGCCTTTTTTCCCCAACGCTGATAATCAATTTTTCCCTTGTTGATTTTGATTTTGTATTCCTTGGTTTTATAGCGTTTGTCAAGGTCTCTATAAATATTCAGATTTAGGCAAATGCTTTCACGTGCATGAAATTTATCTTCCCAATAAATCATTCCAAAAGTTGGATTAGCCATCGGGCGCGGATATTGATGCGGATCAATTAGAC
>CAYQRA010000097.1:0-12743 GCA_964419315.1 uncultured Saprospiraceae bacterium
CCTAGAGCCAATAGTGATTATAATTTGACCTTGGGACAGCGAAGGATAAGTAGTGTCAGAAATCACTTTTTTCAATACCAAAATGGCATCTTTGTCAATTATCTCAATACCGGAAAATTAAAGCTTACAGAGCGATCTTTTGGCGAAACCTCCGCCAAACAGGATGTCGTGGCCGATCTTGCGGATCGACGAAATTCTATTTATAGTATAGCTGCTGCAAGGGAAAGAAGGGTAGAAATCATGGAAATTCAAGCGAGTAAATAACTAGAATCCCTGTTCCTGAGTAGATAAACCAGCAAATTTGCAATTTATCCCTTATCTTGTATATGCCTCATACTCCATAATTGATCTATTATCTCTTATTTTTTGATAAAAAATATCCTTTTGTTAACATGGTAATGAGTAGTTTGGAACGAATATTGTAATTTTATTTAATATAAGTTTCAAGAGGTTCTTCTTAAACTTCCACACTATTTTATTGAATTCCCATGTTTACTATTATTTAAGACTAATTCATTAGTCTAACTTTATTACGTCAACAAGGGAAGATGATACGATTTTTCACAATTTTTTTATTGGTTTCATTATTCATCCAAGGCTCTTCCAGTGCTCAAGTCACTGCTGATTTTACTTATAGTGCTTCGGAAGGATGTGGTTCCCTACAGGTCTCTTTTTGCGATAATTCTATCTCAATGATGGGGACAATCACTTCTTGGACTTGGGATTTGGGGGGAGTACCTTCTTCTTTAGAATGTCCCGCGCGAGTATTTAGTACGCCAGGGACTTATACGATTTGCCTGACTGCAGAAGATGATCTTGGAAATATGGATCAAATTTGTCGAACAGACTTGATCCTTGTGCATAAGGTTCCGAGCGCTGATTTTACCCTCAATTCTACTACGGCCTGTATTACGGAAGGTATTAATTTTACCGATGCTTCCATTGCTGCGGATGTTCCAATAACGAACTGGGATTGGGATTTAGATTTTTGTGGTACTGTCAATAATACTTCAAATGCTCCTGTCTCCTGTACTTATAACACTGCTGGAATTTATAGCGCAAGTCTGATGATCACCGATCAAAATGGCTGTACTGCCACGAGTACCCAATCGAATGCAATCGAAATATTTGATAAACCAATCGTACAATTCTCCGCCGATAATGCTTTTAATTGTGATCCCCCTTTTGTAGTCAATTTTACCAATGATAACATTAGTCCCAATACCAATTACCTCTGGACATTTGGAAATGGCAATACCTATACGGGAAACAATCCACCTCCAATAAGCTATAATGACTATGGAGCGTTTTCGGTGAGTTTGGTGGCTACCAATACTTTGACGGGTTGTGTGGATTCCTTGAGGATGGACGATTTGATTTCCGTTGGATACCCTCTTGAATTTACGGTTTCAGAACAAATGGTCTGTTTGGGAGAGCGCGTAACCTTTAGAGATATCTCACCGAATGATCCTCCAGAGAGTAGGCTATGGGATTTTGGAGATGGGAACACCTCGACGAATAAAGTGAAGAATCATTTCTATGCTGCTCCGGGCTGCTATACGGTAACACTAACCAGAACTGAAGCGGGCTGTACCCAAAGCAAATCGAGTTCCTTTTGTATACAGGTATTTCCATTACCAACTGTTTCGATAGATAATGATAATGCGATTGGATGTACCCTGCCACATCCGGTAAACTTTATAGCCGTAGCAGCTACCGCTCAAAGTTGGGAATGGGATTTTGGTGATGGTTCGCCAGTTTCTACTGATCAAAATCCTACTCACTTATATAATGCTTTTGGTGATTTTCAAGTTAGTCTTACCGTTACAGATCTAAACGGTTGCACCAATACTTTTGACGACAAAACTATTTCTATTCAAGAATTAGAAGCGGGTTTATCAGATGCTTATTTTGAAGGTTGTGCGCCTTTGAGTTTTAGTGTTAGTGAAAATGCAAATTCTATAAGTAGCACGACCAATTGGAGTTGGCAAATATCTACGGATATGGGAGTTTATACTTCCAGTGATTCGACCGCAATGTTTACGATTCCAGATACTGGAATATGGGACATCACTTTGGTGGTGACCAATGATTTAGGTTGCATGGATACCGAAACTTTTGAGGATGCGGTATCTGTAGGACAAATTCCAATAGTTGACTTTACCGCAAGCCCCTTGGTAGAATGTATTGAAGCAGATATTCGTTTTATGGATTTATCGAGCCCATTTGTGGAGGAATGGTTATGGGAATATGGAGATGGAGAAGACACTACTTTACAAAATTCAACGCATCAGTTTCAAGACACAGGGTTCTATGATATTACCCTTACGGTAGGGCATAATGGTTGTTATAATTCTTTGACCATTCCAGATTATATCCAAATCCTTGAACCTTTGGCGAAGTTTGATCTCGACTTTGATTGTGATCAACCTTTTAGAAGGATTTTTGTAGATCGCTCCATTGGAGCGGAAGTAGTACATTGGGATTTTGGTATAGCAGGAACGGATACAGATACTTCCAATGTATTTAACCCCGTTTTTGATTTTCCTGGCCCCGGAATTTATACGGTAAGTATGACGGTCTTTAATGCGAGCACCAATTGTTCACATACCGAAACCGAGGAAATAGAAATAACGGTGCCGCTCAGTTTACGATAGATCAAACTCAAGGCTGCGCCCCCCTGACGATTCAAGTCAGCGAGTCTTCTAGTTTTGCCAATGCTTGGACTTGGATTGCTCCCGGTGGAATGATTTCGAATCCAAATGCACCACAACCAACGATTACTTATGATCTTGCTGGAGCTTATACAGATATTACACTGATCATTGAAGATGTCAATTCTTGTCTAGACACTTTTGTTTTTACTGATACCATTTTTGTAAATGATGTCGACGTGCAATTTACCGTAAATCCTCGAGAAGGATGTCGACCATTGTCCGTCGACTTTGAAGATAATTCTACCAGCACTTTCGGTACAAATATTCAATGGGACTGGACCTTTGCCAACGGCCTAGGCACAGCAAGTGGTTCTAATGTCACTTTTGTTTTTGATACTGTTGGCACCTTTCCTGTTCGTTTAAGAGTCAGAGATGATTGGGGGTGTTTTGCGACGAGGATTTTTAATAATGCCATTATAGTTACTCAGCCAGTAGCTGCATTTTCTGCTATCGACACCTTAAGTTGTACAGATCATTGTGTCCAATTTGATAATCAATCCGCCGGATTGAATTTGACCTACCTTTGGGATTTTGGGGATGGAGCAAACTCTACGGATTCGCTTCCGCTACATTGCTATACCACCGAAGGGCTTTATGAAGTATGCCTTACAGTGATCGATGAATTTGGGTGTGATAGTACGCTGTGCTTACCCGACTTTATCGAAATCAGTAATCCTGTTGCAGATTTTATTCCTAGTCAAACCCTTGGTACTTGTCCACCTTTTGAAGTGACTTTTCAAAATATTTCTCAAAACGCCAGTTCCTACGAATGGGATTTTGGAGATGGAAGTGATTCCTCCAATTTGATAAATCCAATGTATACTTATATGGTTCCTGGTTTTTTTGATGTTCAGCTTATTGCTGAAAGTACGCCCTTTTGTAAGGATACTTTATTGATCCCTAATTTAATCGAACTACTTGGCCCAACTGGTGATTTTTTCTTTACTGTAGATTCTTCCTGTGCACCTACGGAGGTTACTTTTTATGGCAGCTCACTCGACAATTTTCAGTACATCTGGGATTTTGGAAATGGAAATCAGCAAACACAGTTAAACTTTCAAAATAAAGATACCGTACGTTATACTTATGTCGAGGAGGGAGACTATTTTCCAACACTTACCCTAATAGACCCAAATGGTTGCGCTCGTACTTTCGATGCTCCGATGCCCTTGCATATCTCCACGATTCAAATTGATTTCTTTACCGTAGATACCTTGCAATGTGGACGAAATGAGGAAGTCACCTTTTTTAATTTAAGTTCTTCTCCTGATGGAATTAATACTTTTCAATGGCAGTTCCCTGGAGCAAGTCCAGTTAGTTCTATTGATGGAGAACCGATGGTAACTTTCCCCGCTGATGGATCTTATGCCGTATGGCTGATTGCTGAAAATGATTTTTGTAAAGATACCTTAATCAGAAATGATTATGTCAATATTGGTCCGATTCCGGAAGCGAATTTTGCTATGGATCTAACGGATGGTTGTAATCCTTTAACGGTCAATTTTACAGATAATTCCACAATTAGTAATTCGACAATTGATAATTGGGAATGGGATTTTGGAGATGGTTCATTTTCTTCTTTTCAAAACCCTTCCCATGTATTTGATACTGCTGGGGTTTTAGAGATTAAGCTTACGGCTTTTTCTGCGATTGGGTGCAGCGATGATACCATTCAAGAAGTTACCGTTTGGCAACCCCTAGAAGTAATGATGAGTCCCGATGAAGAAATTTGTTTGGGCGAAACAGTTTCGCTATCCGCTTCCGTCGATGTGGATACCACTGGCTTGATCATCTTTTGGGAAGGAGGCCCCGGTTTGTCTTGTATTGATTGTTATGAAACCATGGCTACTCCATTGCTTACAACGGACTATACTTTTGTGGCGATAGATCCCCAAGGATGCCGATCCGAAGGAATAACGACCATTACGGTTTTACCGGTTCCAGTTCCGGTTGTCGGAATCAGTGCGGATACCAGCATTTGCTTTGGAAGTATTGTACAGTTGATTGGAACGGGTGGAAATATGGTTAGTGATTATCAATGGGATACTTCTCGGCCTGGCCTGAACTGTTATGAAAATTGCAATAATCCAGTCGCTGGGCCTTCAGAAACGACCACCTATGTACTGACCGTTTCTAATGAATTGGGTTGTAGTAGCTCGGATTCTGTAACCGTAGAAGTGATTGGGGCTGCCATGGAATTTGCGGGTCCAGACCGAATAATTTGCAAAGGAGAAAGCGTTCAACTTGGGATTACCTTTGGTGCGAATCCGGTATGGACTGCTTTAGGTGGCTTGAGTTGTATTTATTGTCCAGATCCTTTTGTTGCTCCAGATTCTACTACCACCTATGAAGTTAGCGTAGATACACCTGATGGATGTGTGCTAAAAGATTTTGTAACAGTAGAGGTAGTGGAAGTGGTAGAAGTTGATGCCGGACCAGATCAAATCAATTGTGAAGGAACCAGTGTTAATTTAGTTGGGAATGGGAATGGTGATGTTCAGTGGTCGCCAGTCGGATTGGTGGACAGTCCGAATAGTTTGGTGACTACAGCAAATCCCAGTGAAACGACCGTTTTTTACCTAACCATAAATAAAGGAGAATGTAGCCTCACAGATAGTATAACGGTTTTTATAGAAAATAAAACAACCATAGAAGGAGCAACTTATGAAATTTGTGAAGGAGAATCTATCGCATTGGAAGTGACTGGGAATGCAGATCAATACTTATGGAGTGGTTCCGATTTTTTATCGGAAACAGATCTAGAAAATCCAATAGTAGCACCATCCGAGAATACAACTTATACCCTTATTGCTAGTCAAGCAACTTGTGAAGCCGATACAGCCGAAGTAATAGTGAAGGTGATTCCTGCTCCGGATATTGACTTTTATGATCAATACGAAATCTTTCCCGGACAAGCTTTAAACATCAATCTTGGTCTAATAGATACGTTTAGCACCTTTGATATTACTTGGAGCCCAGAGGATATTTTTACCTGTGTGGATTGTAATCGAACCACAGTGCTGGTAGATAGCAATGCACAAATACAATTGGATCTTTTTGAGATTCAAACCGCGTGTAATTTTACCTTTAATAGTAGTATCCGTCAATTAGATGCTTGTTCAGATGATCTGATAAAAGTGCCCTCTGCGTTTTCGCCAAATGAAGATGGAAATAATGACTTCTTCCGATTATACCCTTCTCCAAGTATCCGCCAGTTTTATAGGATAATGGTATTTAATCGCTGGGGTGGAGTCGTTTTTCAAACGAATGATATCAATCAAAGCTGGAATGGAAAGCTGAATGGAGAATATTTATCTTCTGGAGTTTATGTTTATTTGGTCGAAGCGGAATGTCCGATTAATGGTCAGCGGTTTTACAAAACCGGAGATTTTCTTTTGGTGCGCTAGTTAAGCTGCCAAAATCAAAAACGCTTCCTCTTTAAATTTTGACGTTCTTGGACAAATCCCGTGGTCAACCAAAAATAAGAAGCAAAAAGCGACTAAAAGGCCTGTGACAAGCTTGCCTAGTTAAGCGTTTGTTCTTCTTTTTGGTTGACTCACACACGGGATTTGTCAGAGAACCAATTTTGATAAGATAAAATTTTAAAAAAAGTGCTAAAGACTGTCCAAGTCTTAGCACTTTTTTTGGGTATGGAGAGCAAAGAAGTAAAAATTGGAACACATTTCTGTTATTAATAATCTTAATTTTTGGGTAGAAAAAATATTCAATTATTTTTTCATAGAATTAGAGGCCTAATTAGGCAGGTATATTTTTTTATTTAAATTCTTAAAGTCTGAAAAACAGCTTTTTAGAAAGAATTACTGCTGCTCAGTTGAAAGAAAAATTATATGAGTTAAGTTTTTAAATTGTTGATAATCAGTGCTTTACGGCATGTTATTTGGTCGAATAAAAGTGATAATTTTTCTTAAAATTATTAATTCGACATTACATATGCTACACCTAAGGAACCGACTCATCGTGTTGGTACTATTTATATATAGTACCGCTTACACCCAAGTAACCGTTGATTTTTCCGCCAATAAAACTTCTGGCTGTGGATATCTCCAAGTTGCTTTTACAGACCTTTCTACTTCAACTGCTGGCGACATCGTCAGTTGGTCCTGGGATTTTGATGGAAATACATCTTCCGCTCAAAATCCAGGAAATGTCTACAGTACACCCGGCAATTATACCATCTGCCTAACTGCGACTGATGACAAAGGCAATTCTGACCAGACCTGCAAAACCGATTACATCAAAGTTTTTTCTATCCCAGAAGTCAATTTTGAGGCTGACCCTACCGGAGGATGTGCTCCTCTGCATGTAGCCTTTACCGATTTGACCATCCCGGGAGATGGAGACATCTTAGAATGGATTTGGGGAGTCGGTGGAGCTTCTGGAGTAATCATTAATGATGGCTCCATTACGAGCATCGAAAACGATTATCCTACCGCTGATGATTATACCATCAGCCTCACGGTTCAGGATGATAACGGTTGTGTCAATACACTTACCCGACCCAATTTTATCAAAGTAAACGAGCCGCCAGTTATTGCTTTTTCTGTACCCGTACAAAGTTCTTGTACTGCTCCCTTTACTGTTAACTTTCAAAATGAATCTATCGACCCAAGTCTAGATTACTTTTGGGATTTTGGCAATGGACAAACCTATGCTGGAGCTAATCCACCTGGTGTAACCTATATTGATCAAGGAAATTATACCATTGTCTTGACCGCCGAAGATCCCGTCACTGGATGTTCCGCAGAGCTAAGAGAAGAAGACTATATTTCTGTTGCCACTCCGATCGAAATTGATGCGAATAAAATGACCGCTTGTGTGAAAGAACTCATTCTCTTTAGAGATTTGTCTGGAACAGTGGCAGATAGTTTGGTCTGGGACTTTGGAGATGGAAAGATTTCTAAAAAGCTAAAGCCAAAGCATCGATATCAAAGCCCGGGTTGCTATACCGTTACGGTAACTCGCTACATTGGATCTTGTATCAGTACGAGTACCCTGACTCCTTGCATTACGATCAACCCAATTCCGGATGTTGATTATACCGTAAATAATTTGATTGGCTGTAGCCTTCCACATCAAGTCACCGCTACTGGAGTTTCAGCGACTGCCTTAGCATGGAATTGGGATTTTGGAAATGGTCTAACCAGTACAGATCAGAATCCAACGATAGACCTTCCTGACTTTGGTATTTATCCCGTAAGTTTAGAAGTTACAGATGCTAATGGTTGTACCAATATTATCAAAAGAGATACTATCAAAGTAATTGAAATGGTTGCAGAGAAGGACTTTGGAACCTTGCTTGGATGTGTTCCATTAGAAGTGACCTTAGGGGAAAATTCTACTTCTGTTTCTACGATTGTGTCTTGGGATTGGGAAGTAAGAGATGCTTATGGTGCTACTCCGCCGATTGTTTATAATTCTACTTTAGAAAATCCAACTTTTACAATCGTAGATACTGGGGTGTATAATGTACGTTTAGAAGTTACCAATGATTTGGGATGTTCAACAACTCAAATTTTTCCAGTAAGTATACTAGCGGGGCAACCTGCTGTTGTAGATTTTGAGCCCAGTGAAACGGAAGTTTGTTTTAAGGATGATGCGACCTTTGTCAATAATTCTAGTCCTTATGCCAACGGTTATTTATGGGATTTTGGGGATGGTACTTATTCAGAGGAAGAAGAGCCTCGACACAACTGGGCAGATACTGGCTTCTTCGATGTTACGCTTACTGTTTTCCACTATGGTTGTCCAAATACCTTAACGATACCAGATGCCGTTCGTTTTTTACCACCTATTTCAAATTTTCGATTAGATCAAGATTGTAAAGAAAGTTTGTATCGGAATTTTGTTGACTTATCAATTGGTGCAGACTCTGTATTTTGGGATTTTGGTGTAGATGGCCTAACGACGGATACTTCTTCCTTAGCAAATCCTTCTTATACTTTTCCTGGTACGGGGCAATATATTGTCACCCAAATAACGACCAATTTTATTGCAGGATGTCATGATACTTTAACCCAAGAAATAAGTATTACAGATCCGATTGCCAACTTTACTTTACCGGAACTAGAAGGCTGTGCACCGTTTACCATTCAGGTAGAAGACTTTTCCCAAAATGCCAAAGACTATTATTGGAGTAGTCCAGATGGGACTTTTTCAAATGATCAAGCGGCGACCCCAACAATTACCTTTGATAGTCCTGGGAATTTCACCAACATTCAATTGATCATCAATGATCTTTATAATTGTGCCGATACCTTAATCTTAACCGATACCATAAAAGTAACAGAAGTGATCCCGAATATTACGCCACTAGATTCCTATAGTTGTGGTGCTGGAACTATTAATTTCCAAGATCAATCGACTAGTTCAAGAACAAATATAACCGCTTGGGAATGGGATCTTGGAAATGGAGAAACTTCTACCGATCAAAATCCTTCTATCACCTATACGGAAGACGGCGTTTATGATGTGAGTCTTAAGGTAACCGACGCAGATGGTTGCAGCGATACCGCCGTATTTGAACAAATAGTAACGATCTCTATTCCAGAAGCAAGATTTATCGTTAATCCAATTGGTTGCACGAATAGTGCCTTGAGATTTAGAAATCGCGCGAAGGGACAAAACCTGAGCTACTTATATGATTTTGGAGATGGAACAACTTCGACTGCCAAAAGTCCAAATCATACCTATGCAACAGAGGGGAGTTACCAAGCTTGTCTTACCGTTACGGATCCTCAAGGATGTGATAGTACTTATTGTTTGCCTGAATTGATTGTTATAACGAACCCTGTCGCTAATTTTGTAGCTGATAGTCTCTTTGGAGCTTGTCCACCTTTACTGGTTAACTTTGAAAACCTTTCTACCAATGCCAGTAATTATGAATGGGATTTTGGGGATGAAAGTGGAACGTCCAATTTGGAAAGTCCTCCACATATTTACACCTTACCGGGAATTTATGATGTTAAACTAAAAGTATGGTCTACTCCAGCATGTGTGGATAGTATTTTACTTTCAGATTATATTTCCTTAGAAGGTCCCGTAGGAGAATTCGACTTTTTTGTTGAACAAACCTGTAAGCCAGGAATTGTGACTTTTAGTGCACAGTCCATTGAACCTTATAATTATTATTGGGATTTTGGAAATGGTAGTATTGATACGACCCTCAATACCACAGCCGATACTTTTTCTTACACTTATGAAGTAGCAGGAAATTATTTGCCAAAATTAGTCTTAGCGAATGATGATGGTTGCGAAAGAGTTATTGAAGGATCTCAGTCTTTTGAAATTGCTAACCTTGAATTCGATTTCTTTGCCTCAGATACCGTTTTTTGCGATTCCTCTAATCCTAATCCTACCTTTACTTTTGAAGACAATTCTTTTTCTACTTACACTGACTTTACTTGGGAGTTTGAAGGGGCAGATATTCAAACTAGTACAGCCCTTAATCCTAGTCCGATTTATTCGGCTCCAGGTACATATGATGTCAAGCTAATTTTAGAAAATGATTTTTGTAAAGATTCCTTGATTAAGGAAGACTATATCCGAGTTGGCGCAACGCCTATAGCTGACTTTTTGGAAAGCCAAACTAGTGGCTGTATTCCTTCTGATATTTCTTTTACCGATCAATCAACTGTAAATGCCTCGTCTATTGAAACTTGGTATTGGACGGTGGAAGGAGTCGATACCACAGAGGAGCAAAACCCACAATTCCATTTTGATCAAGTTGGAGATTTTGCCGTTACTTTGGAAGTTACTTCTGATATTGGTTGTACTGCAAACGCCACAAAAAATATTACGATTCATCCGCTACCCGAAGTGATCATTGATGGTGAAAATGATATTTGTATTGGAGCAGAAAGTCAGGTTAGTATTGAGTTTATGTCGGATACTACCGGAATGAATTATAATTGGAATCCTGATCCAAGTATCAGTTGTACTGATTGTCTTGATCCAGTTTTGACTCCTGCAACTACGACTACTTATACTTTGAATATTACAGATGGTAATGGCTGTTTTAATTCCTTTGATTATACCATAGATGTTTTGCCTTATACCGTTCCAGAATATGATATCTCACCAGATACGACCATTTGTTTTGGGTCGATTACCCAACTCAACGCTTTGGCAAGTGGTGGTGGAACCGTGTTCAATTATGATTGGGGAGCTACTACGCTAGGGTTGAATTGTAATAACTGTTTCAATCCAGTAGCTGGGCCAACGGTTTCTACTCAATACATTGTTACAGTTTCGAACGAACATGGCTGTCAAAAAGTGGATTCGGTTAACGTGGAGGTCATTGATGATTCTCAAGATTTTCTTGGCCCTGATGAGACGATTTGCGTAGAAGATTTGGTGCAATTAAATATTACCTATGGAAGCAATCCTGAATGGTTGCTATATGAGGCATTAGATTGTACCAATTGCTTTGATCCGGTGGCAAGTCCAGCCACTACTTCTACCTATGTAGCTCAAGTAGAATCCATTAATGCTTGTTTGATAAAAGATACGATTACTATAAATGTACAGACTCCGCAAGTAATTGATGCTGGAGAAGATCAAATTTTATGTGCAGGACAAGTATTATTCTTGGAAGGAGAGGGGCAAGGTACGCCAAGTTGGAACGCGGAATCTAGTTTGAGTAATGTAAATATCCTCAACCCACAAGCTAGTCCGAGTCAAACCACCACCTATGTATTAAATGTCTTTGATGGAGTATGTGAATCTTCGGATAGTGTAACCATCGAAATTATAGATAAAGCAAGCATCTTTGGAGAGGATCAAACGATCTGTGCGGGAGATACCGTACAACTTTCCGTAAATGGACTGGCCACTGAATATTCTTGGTTCCCTGAAGAGGGTTTGTCTTCGGTCTACCTCCCAGACCCTTTGGCAATGCCAACAGAAACTACAGAATATACCGTGATCGGAAGTGTATTTGGATGTGAGGCCGATACCCTATTACTTACCGTAAATGTCAATCCAATACCAAGCCTTGGTTTGATTCCAGTAAAAAGCTTTTTCCCAGGAAATACGGTGGAGATTGACCTTAGTTTAGAAAAGGCAGCAGAAGAATATGATATCCTTTGGACGCCTGCACTTGATTTGACTTGTGTGGATTGTCCCAACCCCACAGCAATAGTAGAAGCAAGTACTACTTTTAAGGTTGACGTTCAAGACCTAGAAACAGGTTGTATGGCAACTGGACAAACGCTAGTCAACCTACGAACAGATTGTGGAGACGACTTGGTGTTTGCACCGAACGCATTTTCACCAAATGATGATGGAGATAATGATTTCTTTAAAATTTATTCCTCTACCGTGACCCAAATCAAAGGAATGGAAATTTATGATCGCTGGGGTGGAATACTTTTCCAAACTTCCAATATGTCGGAAGGATGGGATGGAAAAGCCAATGGAGAATATTTGCCAGATGGCGTATATGTATATTTCATCGAAGCTATTTGTCCACTTGATGGCAGTACTATCATCATCAAGGGAGATATTTCGATTATGAGATAAAGAATTTTTCTAGTAGCAGTATATTGTCGTTTGGAGGCCACCCTTGAGGTGGCCTCTTTTGTTGTGGATAATGGTTAAACAAAAGCTGTGGAAATAATTTTCACACTCTTTTTTTTAAAGGTGACAAAGTATTTTTACTTAAAGAGCGAGTGGGTTTTGAAATTGCTGTGATTAATTCTTTGAACTGTAACAGAAAATTACAAAGCGGCAAAAAAATATTTTAAAAAGTTTACTTTTCGTGAATAATAAATAATTCTATTTATCTATCTTTGATCTTGGATTGCATTCGTAAACAAGGTTATTTTTTTTGATACAAAACTCCATCTCCTCATTTGATGGAAGTTTGTGTTATTGTCAATGACTCCTTCACTGTAAGGGAGGTTTCCTCCTAAAATTACCGTTTCATATAGAAAACTATTAAGTCTAAGTACCAACTTAGACTCAACATTTTTATGCCCTTTTCTAACTGGATTATTTCCAGCTTAG
>CAYQRA010000098.1:0-12709 GCA_964419315.1 uncultured Saprospiraceae bacterium
TGACGAATCCCCTTTGATTCTCCAGCAGACTTGGCCCAAGGCAGACAGCAAGGCCTTCCGGCTCGCAAAACGAACACCACAAGGTCATTTATAAGGGCAAGCAAGGAATCTATGATTTGACCATAGAGCAATACTACTGGGTGATTGACCTCCAAGCTTATGTTTTGACTTTTACTGCTGAAGTTGATCAGTTTGAAAAATATCAAACCACAGGAGAAAAGATACTAAATAGCTTTGAGCTAAAATAAAAAAGGGACCTAATAAGATGAGCGAGTTTTATTTTCCAATAGCAAAACCGCTTCATCTGCGGCCACCCATTTTGCCACAGCGGCCTTGGGGACGTCCGGAGTTTGGACATTAAAAGCCGTCAATAAAATATCAATATCCTGATCTCCATCAATGTCTGTGCAAGCAAAACGCATCCATCGCGCATCGGCATATTGGGGAACCGTATAAGCCGAAAAATCCTCTTGTCCGTCATTGATAAACAGGACAAAACTCTCTTGGGGCGCTTCTGCAAAATCGGGATGAAAGGAGACCACTGCAATGTCTAAATCGCCATCCAAATCAAAATCCTGTGCACTTGCTTGATAAGCTCCATGCAGTGGCAGAAAAAAAGCTTCTTCAAATTTCCCCTTTTTCTGCAAGTACAAACGAACACCATGATAAGGTTTTAGCAAGGGCGTATAATCGCCATTATCTCCATGGCAAACCAATAAATCTTCTGCACCATCTTGATTAAAATCTACGACCTCAAAATGCGTGGATCCATAGGAGGGCGGAAAACGTAATTTTCGCTCCTTACTAAAATTACCCTGACCATCATTCAAATAAAGATCAATCCCTTCATCGGCATTTGCTTGTAAAGCGAATAGGTCTGGATGACCGTCTTTGTTGAAATCGAGCACTTGCGTAGCGATGGCTCCATCTTCTGGATTTAAGACGTGCGGAATGGAAGTTCCATCTGCTTTTATTTCATACCAAGCCAACTGGCCTAGCAAATTTCCATATTCGCTGATGATGTAATCTTCCTTTTGATCCCCATTCAAATCCGCGACCGAAAAATGGACGGGTCGCATGAGACCATCCAAGGCAAAGAGCGATTGTTTTTTTCGATGATTGAGAAAGGAAAGCGATTTCAGCAAACGTCCTTTGGGGGCGTCCGATGCCAGTCGTGTGCCCATATCCAAAGTGGTAAAATGTTTTGCGTCGGTATTGATTTGGCTGACAAAAGTATTGCCGGGAGAAAAAGATCGAACCACTCCCTGATAGTTTACACGATAAATACCGCCTTGATGAATGGAAAAATAGACTTGCTTTTTAATCGGGTCAAGACCAATCCCTTGGATCTGCGCAGCGAGCACTTTCTCCTTGTCAAAAGAACGACTTTCAAAAAAAGGAATCCCCACTTGGATTTCTTTTTTGTTCGCCGCTTTGGGCAAAGCCTGCGGAGCTTGTTCCAAATAATACTTTTTTATTTTCCCCCAATCTGCAATGGAGAGGGTGGGTTTAGCGGGATATATTTTTGCAGCACTTACTCTCTGTCCTCCAATTCCCGGCTCCAGCCATTCCGAAGGTAGGGTAGAGACATACTCCTGTTGGTGTTCATAAATGCCCATAAAGGCACCCATTCTCAGCAATACAAAATTTTTCCAAGTCTCCTGATCCAATAAGCTAGGCGCTGGAAATTGGTGACAAGCCGCACAAAAAATCTGTGCCAGCTCTTCTCCAGTCGCATCCCCTTTTGCCGCCTTCGTTTGGCTGCTTGGAGTTTCGGTGCTTTCTGTGGCGTCGCTACAATAAGCGAAACACAAAGCCAAGAAAATCCAATATATCCCGCTAATTTTTTTCATGCCATTCAATTAGGCCAATTCCACACTAAGCAAAGTTGACCCCATTTGAATTTTATTCACGATTTCCTGATCTGCGTCACTTTTTACTTTTCCAAAAACGGTATGCTTACCATCCAACCAAGCCGTCGGTACATGAGTGATAAAAAATTGACTACCATTGGTTCCGGGGCCAGCATTGGCCATAGAAAGAATACCAGGCGTATCATGTCTCAACTCTGGATGAAACTCATCTTCAAAGCGGTATCCTGGACCACCTCTACCATCTCCATTAGGGCATCCACCTTGGATCATAAAATCAGGGATCACTCGATGAAAATTAAGATTGTTATAAAAACCACGTTCCGCTAATCCTAAGAAATTAGCCGCCGTTTTTGGCGTTTTTGACGCGAATAAAGTAGCATTAATATCGCCTTCTGAAGTTTTGATGATGATATCGACATCCTGATCGTATTCTGCATTTTTGATCAAGTCTAGCATTTCTGCGGATTCGATTTGAACAGCCATTTGTTGTATGTTTTTGTTAAATAATAATTGGGCGCAAAGGTAAGGTAAGTTTTGTGGAAAAGGGTAGTAGAGGAGGAGAAAATCGTAGGAAAATTGGGAAGATTATTCTGGATTCTTGTTTTGATTAATGTCCTGTATCAAGTGCTAATCGCTTTTGAGGGCTTGTATCCGCTAATTGACGGTATGCTGTTAGGTGCTATTAAATGATTGGCTTTACTATCAGTATAGCGAGGATTAGCTGCGTTGCGTATGGGGAGTGTTGGAGCGGAGTGGGCAAAATTTGTATTTTACTTAGCATACAACTTGTGAGGTATTTGCATATTCGAGAGCACAAGGTAAGCAGATGGTAAAGGTACTTCCCCTACCTTCCTTTGAATTTTCGGTAGTACCATTTAATTTATTAATCATTTTTTACTCATGGTGAGATCAATACCACTTCCTCAATATCTTTTGATGTTTGTGCACCAAACAAGTAGTGCATCGTTTTAACTTGTAGTGGTGAAAAATGAATGAGGAGAGCTTCAAAAAAATCAAAAAAATACTTCTTCACATCTTACAACTTGTAGGTAATGCTGTAAATGTTGCATTGTAGCAAATAAAAAATCACCAGAATGGGCTAATTGCAACAAATGTTTTATGTCATTGCATCAAGTTTTTTACCTCTAGAATCCTTTAAGCTTTAGTTTTGATCATCGAAAATCAATTAATTAACTAAAATTTTAAACGTCATGATCACCAAAAAAATGGGCTTCTTTTTAGGAGCAATACTATTTCTAGGATTTACTAGCTGTACAGAAAAAGAAGACATTCAGCCACTACCAGACACTCAGATAACAGAAGATATCCAGTCAACTCCAGAGGGGGAATCAGCATCGGAAAGATATCAGATTTGGATAGCCACTAATCGAACCAACACCAATGGATGGGATGGTAAATACTATCAGTTTTGGGCCGACGGTGGTTGGGGAAAACTCAATTTAAATGGAGCCGGAAGATTTGAACTTGAATTTAAAAACAATAAAGATATCGTAGGTGGAAAAGGTTGGAAAACCGGTAATACCTCAAGAAAAATCAACTATAATATCGGCTATCAAGCAGGATCATACGCCTTTACTGGAGTTTATGGTTGGGTGAAAAAAGGGGGTACAATCATCGAGTACTATGTCAACGACCGTAAAAACGGTGGAGGAGGTGGAACCATCGGTGGAACCAACCTAAATAAAGATTTTGGTACGGATGGAAGAAATTATAGATTTAAAAAGAATAACAGATATGGTTATCATGCTTATGGAGGCGGACAAACTAATTTCGTTCAATTTATAAGTGAGAATAAAGGTAATGTATCCAAAGGTAACAACCATCGAATTAGCATGAACCGACACTTCCAACAATGGGGTTGGGATGGTGGAGTTGGTGGAGGTTGGAATAGCCACCTTTACCAAGTATTTGGTACAGAAAACTTTAATAAGAAATGGGGTAAAATCAATTGCTCTGTTTGGTAAACGGTAGATAATTATTCTTATATATAAGTTTTTAAGAGGTTGATTACTTTGATGTATCGACCTCTTATTTTTTATTAGATTTTAAATAAGTGCTAGGACAAAAATAAGTTACCATTAAGTTCTAGTGTATTGTGGTTTTAGACGAGTCATTTTGGACGAGAAATGCTTGCATTCACGCCAGTAATATCTAGATATTTAAGGAGGAAATGAGGAAGTATAAAGCCACAAGACGCAGAAATTAATAAGTGATTTATTTTGTCCTAGCACTTGTATTTACGAATTAAATTTCAGCATTATCGTTTATGAAACCTAAAAATATCGCATCTAGTTTATTCCTAATTTTAATCGCATTGCCATTCTTTTTTTTGTTTAACAGTTGTTCAAAGTCTCAAAATGCTGAATTTGCCATAGCAGAGGATTTGGTCCTTATAAAAGGTGGAGGTTTTACTAATCAAAAATTACAACTTCATCGGTCTAATGTCTCTATTGCTGACTTTTATATTGGTAAGAAGGAAGTAAGCCAAAAAGAGTGGTTTGAGGTAATGGGGACAAATCCTTCAAGATTTAAATTAGAAGGTCATCCCGTTGAAATGATTACCTGGTATGATGCGATTGTTTATTGTAATAAAAGAAGCTTGCAAGAAGCACTTGACCCTTTTTACCAGATAGATTCATTGCATATAGACGAAATAAATACCTCGCCGGATGATAGTATAAAATGGACGGTGAACATCAATAATGGTGCAAATGGTTATCGGCTACCAACGGAGTTGGAATGGGTTTATGCCGCTTCTGGCGGACAATCTAGTGAGAGCTTTGCCTTCAGTGGCGCAGATAGTATTGCTGTAGTAGCATGGTATTGGCAAAACTCTGGAGATAAACCTCAAGGTGGCTATTGGGACTATAATGCATTGGAAGGTAACAACAGTAGAACTCACAAAATAGGAAGTAAAAAACCCAATGAGTTGGGGCTTTATGATATGTCTGGTAATGTATATGAACTCTGTCAAGATTGGTATGAGGAGGAGGGCGTTCCTCCCGGGGCATCTCGGGTAATTAGAGGTGGCAGTTGGGCAGCGGTAGAATTGACTTGCGAGCTTGCTTTTAGGCACTTTTTTGTTCCTAATAACAGAAGTGGAGATGTTGGTTTTCGGGTATGCAGAAGTAAATAGACATAGATTGCTTTAAAGATCATTTTGTAAGCAAGTGAGTAGTTTTTAAACAACTTCTATAATTAATTTAGGGGCTATCGTGGAAGGTAGCCCCTAAATTTTACCTTTCCTCTTTATTTAAAAATCCATTTCTCTCTCTAAGAGGAATTGACAAACAAACGTTTTGATTTTCAAAAACAGAGATTGCCTTGAAGATTTATTGCTACCCCACAAATCCAAAACTTTAAAAAACTATAATTTTGTTATTTTTAATTGGTAGCTTTCAACAAAAAACAAACTGTTGTTTACGACTTACAAGTCGTAAACGGACCTAAGTAGAGGTCTCTAGACCTCGAACCCTAAGTATTCCAAGGTTTTGCTAAAGAAAGAGGGGGGTCGGTCGGGAGACCTACACTTAGATCCGTGTATTACCGAAGGTAAAAGCGAACAATCGTTTTTAGATTTTAAGGGCAGTGTATTTTCTAGGAGAAAAAAGATATGGGGAGCAATAGACCTTGAAGATAACTCTTGTTTTGAAGTCATTGTTTTTTTATTTTAAACAACTTCTATGTGAAAGATATACTTACCTAACAAACATTCGGTGCTATAAAAATGGAAAAAATAATAAGCCTATTGCTAATATTGATTTTTATGAAATTGGACGCTCAACCAGTTGAACCAATTCAAGTGGAGTGGAATGGAAAATGGTATTGGAAATATAAATCAGCAGATCAACATAATAATACACCGTTTAAATTCAATTATCAATATGATTCGACCGGGCAATATTTAGGTTGGATTTATGAATTTACGAGAGAAGGAGATTGGATAAATTTCTATCAAGAAGATTCGACAAAAGTCGCAAGTATTTTTCACATCAAAGATAGTTTACTGAATGGAAAGTCCACCCAATTCTATTTAAGTGGTAAAAAACAAAGTGAATATGATTTTTACAATAGAGAAAAAAATGGATATGTGAGATATTGGAGTGAGGAAGGAGTACTAACTTTAGAACATCAATTTGAATATATTGATTATGGCCATCTTCAATCTTCTCTTAGAGTTGGAAAATGGAGAGATTGGGATGACCAAGGAAACCTGCTCAAAATAAGCCATTTTAAAGACAACGAATTGCACGGAAGACAAGTAATTTTTTATGAGAATGGCCAAGTCAAGGTTGAGGAATTTTATAAGAATGGAGAACGAGACAGTATTATGAATGAATACCATGCCAACGGACAGCTATTCAGACAATTAAAATATAGAGATGGCGAATTTATTGAAGACCATCCAAATCTGGAGTATCATCCAAATGGTCAAATCAGGGGGAAAGGAAATATGAAACAAGGAAGAAAAGACGGAATCTGGAAATACTTTTATAAAGATGGAGCAAATGAATCAGAAGGCATCTATGGAACTTATGTTTATCAACATGAACATGGAGATTTATTTTTTTACCACAAACGCGGAGTATGGAAATACTGGTTTCCTAACGGAAAACGGAAAGCGATTGGAAGTTACGACGATCAACTAATTCAAGATGGGGTGGTAGAGAATCACCCAAATATCGGATTGGGAATCAAAAAGGAAGGTTGGAAATATTTTAATGAACAAGGTCAAGAAATTGAAGAGGCAGAATTCATTGCAAAAGGATGGAAAATAAATGATTATTGAAACGAATAAGCTTTGGAGTTGACCTGAACCTTCTATCAAAAAAGAAATAAAATGAAAATAGTTTTATACCTCCTATTGGGAATTGCCCTTTTGGCCATTGGATTTTTTACTTGGTTCCATTACTTCTTTTTAAAAGTACCCAAATTAAATTTCACACCAGGGATGTCGCAAGAACAGAAAACGGAAACCATTGATACTTGGTTTTCCAAGCTCCAACAAGTAGATAAATTTAATGGAGTGGTTTTATATGTAAAGGAAGGGGAAGAACTATTGGCTAAAGGCTATGGATATCTCAATCACAAGAAGCAATCCCCCCTGACAGAAAATTCTTCCCTTAGACTGGCTTCCGTTTCTAAACAATTTACTGCGGCGGGAATAATGCGATTAAAAGAGAATGGAAAAATCAGTTATGATGATTTTGTTTCAAAACATATAATTGGTTTTCCCTATGAAAAAGTAAAAATCAGACATTTACTCAATCAAGTATCAGGGGTGCCAGATATATACATGGAACTCGCCAATACCCAAAAAGGGAAAATACCTTTTATGACCAATGAGAAAGCTGTCAATTTAATGATTTGGGAAAAGAGAAAAACCAAAATACCACCCAATGAAGAATTTCAATACTCCAATACGAACTATATCATTCTTGCTCGACTGATTGAAGTGGTAACTGGAGAATCATTTGAAGACTACCTACAAAAAGAATTATTCACACCATTAGGAATGCTCAATACAAGAGTCTGGAATCTAAAATCAAAAGACCAGACCTTTAAAAATAAAGCGGGTGATTTTGACAATGCCCGAGGCGGTGCTAAAGAACTAAAACCTACTTTTTTGGATGGAGTGGCAGGAGATGGAGCTGTTTTTAGCTCCGCAAAAGATATGTTCTTGTGGGATAAATTCTGGTATGAGAATCCACTTCTTCGCAAAGAAAACTTGCATGAGGCCTTTACAAAACCAACCTTAAATAATGGAGAAAAATCAAATTATGGATTTGGTTGGTTGATCACAGAAAAAGGAATGTGGCATAATGGTTCTTGGCTTGGAGCCCATACTTTTATTGTCAGAAATACCGAAAGAAAAAATTGTTTGGTAATTTTGGACAACTCATCAAATATATTTTTCGAGAAAATTATTGATGAAGTGTATACCATCGTCGATCAAGACTAAGATATCCGCAGGACTCAGTGGGGCTAGGGTTTTTAGGTGATACCTTTTAGGCAATGACTTTTAATAAATGGCCCGAATTCTTTAAAACCAAAATCATGGCAAAAAAATTATTGATCCTCCTTAGCTTGAATTTAATGGTGATCCTATACTCGAGTTGCAACAGAGAAACGCAGGATCCCGATTTCCATATTTATTTGTGCTTTGGACAATCCAATATGGAAGGCCAGGGAACCATTGAAAGCCAAGACCAAGCAGTCGATAAACGTTTCTTGCTAATGCAAAGCATGGATTGTCCAAGAGTAGAATCAGATACCCTAGAAAGAATAAAAGGCCATTGGCGCAGCGCAATCCCTCCTTTGTGTCAATGCAA
Organism: uncultured Saprospiraceae bacterium; assembly: GCA_964419315.1. Taxonomy (GTDB): domain Bacteria; phylum Bacteroidota; class Bacteroidia; order Chitinophagales; family Saprospiraceae; genus CALLVY01. The sequence continues at coordinate 8,228 of CAYQRA010000098.1, forward strand.
TACGGGATTATCTCCTGTAGATTATTTTGGTAAAACGATGTTGGAGCAGCTTCCCGAAAAGGTTAGGTTAGGAGTGATTAATGTAGCCGTTGGTGGATGTGATATTAGATTGTTTGACAAAGATCTTTACCAAGATTATGATTCTACTTATACGGAAAAGTGGTTTACCGATAAAGTAGCTTTTTACGAGGGAAATCCCTATCAGCATCTGATTAGTTTGGCTAAGATTGCCCAAAAAGACGGCATCATAAAAGGTATTCTCCTTCACCAGGGAGAAACCAACACAGGAGATAGGCAATGGCCAAACTATGTAGAGAAGATTTATAAAGACCTGCTCAAGGACCTTGCTTTAGAAGCTTCTGCTGTTCCCTTATTGGCCGGAGAATTGGTGTCGGTAGATAGCAGTTGCTGTGCGAGTATGAATCCCATTATTAATACGCTACCCAATGTTATTGCAACTGCCCATGTTATTTCTGCTGAAAATTGTACGGCCCAAGATCGGGCTCATTTTGATGCGGAGGGATATAGAGTTTTGGGTCGTCGCTACGGTTTAAAAATGCTGGAGCTAATGGCTGAATAGGTTTGGGAATGAATTGATAGATCATTCCCCTGATGACAGGGTACGAGGTTCTAGGATTAAAAATTAGTGTTTTGAAGAGGGAGGGAAATAATGTTCTAAAGCTTTTTCCAGCATTCCTTCAATACCTTTGTCAATTGTTCCAGCTAATATTTCGTCACAAGCATTTGCTAATCTAAAGGCATCATTATATTCTATATATTCACGAGGTATTTCAAGAATTTGTCCATCTTTATAAAGGACAATCGCTTTTACAAAAAAATCAGCTTTGGAAGTTTCCCAATAGCAGGTCCATCCGTGAAAACCAAATTGTACCACAAGGAAATAGCAACTTTCTTCCGATATATTGCCTTCGTTGCAAGGTGCAGCTTTTTCATAGGAAACAACTTTCGACCAAGGAAATCGACCTGAAGTTGGGCATGTTTCCACCATAAGATCATTGGCAGCATCATTGATGGCCATTTCAATCTTTCTTTCGAGTAGCATCTCTTGAATTGACTGAGCATTCAGGTTGGTATTAGTCAAGAAGAATAGAATTAGCAGGACAAAACTTAAGTGGCGGGAGGAAATTGTGATTATTTTTCCGATTTTGAAATGATTTTCAAAGCGAATACACCGCAAAAGTGGGCGTTTGGAAAAGTATAAACTTTTCAAAATACCAGAGATGAAAAACCTAAATAATTCCATCAAATTACTTAACATAAGTAGAAGATTTAATTTAATTAATTTTTCACTAAAATAGTCAAGAAGGTGAACAAAAAACAAAGTAAAAACAAATCAAAATTAACAAAGATTTGGCTATTTATCAGCTCCGCAATAGGTATTTTTATTCTTACGCAAATATCTGATAAGCTTATCCCATATTTCATAGATAAAAAACAGGAAGAGGAAGAGGCCATCATCGAGCAAAAAGAAAAAGAGCGACTAGCGTTCATTCGAGATAGTATTAGAAGAGATAGCATCGCATTAGCCAAGAATAGTCTGGAAAAGAAACTTAAAGAAATCCGTTTAGAACTAAAAGATAGATTGGCTATTTACACTAAAATTAAGCCTTCGGCTATTTCTATTTCCGATGCAAAGCGTATTAAATCTGACTTTATGGGAGATATCCCCGTTTATGAAAGATTTGAAAAAGTCAATATTTTGTCTTTGTTGGAAGACTTGACCAATAGCTCTTTAGAGGCCCTTGAAAAGGAGAGGAACGAAAAACTAGCCCAGCTTATTACAGAAAATAGGCGTTTGTTGTTGAGACTCGCGGATTATACTTATCCGATAACCAATCATGGAAAAGTTTTAAAAAGGAATGCGGAATCTTTTGAAGTAGAAGGCTATGACAATGGTAAGGCTGTCATTTCTAAATATACCTATTTGAAAGATGGTACGGAAGTAAAACTTAAAGAAGGAGAAGAAGTATCGCATCAGGTTATTGTTTTGAATTCGATGCAAAAGGCAAAAATTCAAAATGTTTGTAAGGAGGTTGGGGTTTACTTAAACGATAACTAAACCAAAGCTACGGCTGCCGTTTCTTTTAGGGCAGTTCCTTGGTACCTACAATGAGGAACCACTCGATGAAAATTAAGTTTGTTGTAAAAACCGCGTTTTGCTAACCTAAGAAATTAACAACTGTCTTCGGTGTTTTTGCCAAAAATAAAGAGGCATTAGTATCGTCTTCTTAATTTTTGATTTTGAAAAGACTAGATTGGGCTTTTGTTTGTTTTTAGTGGCATTAGTGTTATTTTGGTGTGTTGTCTTGAGAAAAAAGAGATGACCTATCCTTAAGTGGACGGTAAAAGGGAACTAGTCTAATTATTTAAAAGTTTTGGAAACGATGGATTTAGAAATTTGGTTTGAGTCAATTAAGAGCTATCTTCTTTTAGGGATCGTTCTTACTGTTTTGTTTTTTATTCTGTCTCGATATTTTAGAGCAAAATGGTATAGGCATAAAAATTTCCCAATTTATACTGGCCTTAGGTTTTTATTTGCAGCCTATTTGGTCGCAGCGTCTGTATGGAATATTCTTCTGCAAGGAGTATGTAATATCTTTAATGGTGTTTATGGGGAAAAGGTTTTTTCTCCACCTTCTGACACTTATTCACTTTTGTTGTTTTCTATTTTTGCTATAGCTATTTGTGTTGCCTTGTATCTTTTTTATACTAAAAAATATATAAGCATCATACAAAATGAAAAAGGAAAGTCAAAGAGTGAAAATCAACGTAAAAAGACCTTGCCACCAGAGATTCCCGTTTTTAGTCCTGTTTTCCATGAACGGATAAAAAAGCTATTTGAACTAAAGTATAAAAAAATCAACTTGGATTATGACTCTGAAAATAAGAGTCTATTTGGCACCTACAAAGACGGTCTTAGGCATTTTACGGTCATTGTATATTGCCATGAAACCAAGGGACCTGAAAATGTTGATTTGGACAGCGTTAATAAAGTTTATGATCAACTGAATAAAAATATTTTATCCAAGTTAGAGAAAAACAGCAAGACCATAACGGAATTTTATTACATCATAGAGAATGGAATCATCTCTAATGGAAATCCAAATGTATATTGCTATCACGAAGATGGATTTCTTGATGATCTTATCAACTTTGAACCTTATCTAGACGAACTCATCTCTAAGTATAAGTATGATTCTTTGCCCTTCAACTCTCCAGGCAATACCAGTACCCTGGCAGAAACTTTTATTACTCCGACCTATAATGAAGGAAAAATAGATTTAGAAAATAAACTAGATCAATGGCTAGTGGAAGAAGGGAATAGACACTTTGCGGTTTTAGGAGACTATGGGATGGGGAAGACATCGTTTTTAAAACACTATGCAGCAAAACTGGCCTCTAGTATTGTTAATGATGAATTTATCAAAAGGTTTCCCGTTTTTATTTCGCTTACCAATACCTCTCCCATGCATGAGGGAATAATAACGAAATGTAAAAGTTTTGTGGCTGAAAAAATAGGTGTTGATTATTCCTTGTTTGAATATTTGATACACCGAGGAAAGATCTTATTTATCCTAGATGGTTTTGATGAGATGGGATTTATTGGATCTCACGATCAGCGCTTTATGCAACTAGATTCTATCTGGCAATTGGCCACCAAGAACAACAAGATTATTATCTCCGGAAGACCTTCCTATTTTCCAAATGAATTTGACTTAAAAGAAGGTTTAAATATTAAAGATAAAGAAGAGCAAGTGGTACCTCAGGTATTTCCTTATTGCGAACAAATCGTGCTAGATAAATTTTCTTGGGAGCAAATAGAAGAGGTCATTACCAAAGCTTTTCCCCAGCCAAAAGAGTACTTAGAACTTATTGAAAATAATAAGAGTCTTTATGAATTATGTGAGCGTCCATCTATGCTTCATATTGTAAAGGAGATGTTGCCGGATATTTATAAAAATCATAGGAATGACAGTATTAATGCTGGGACATTGATGAATAATTATATAGTTCATTGGGTGGACCGACAGTTTCAAAAAGGAATTCTTTCTGTTTATCCGAATGATCTTCGGATAAAAAAGAGAGCTTTGCTAATTGATTTTTTTAGGGACCTTGCCGGAAAATATTACCGACATGGTCAAGGAAATCTATTGCTGACCTCGGAAAAGATCTATGAGGAGTTGGAACCAATAATGGAAGACCTAGATTTCGAAAAAGAAGAAGAACGACAAGGCTTCCAACATGAAATAATCACCTCTTATTTTGTCGAACGAGAATTGACCTCTGATAAATTCAAATTCGTACATAAATCCTTTTATGAGTATTTTGTTTCTTTAAAAATTATAGATCTAATCAAGACAAGCCAGTTTGAAAATAGTTTGATTTTAGAGAAAGAATGGACAGAGGAAATTACAGATTTTATTTATGAATCTAAAGAAGTAGTCAAAGAAGATTTAAATC
>CAYQRA010000099.1:0-12612 GCA_964419315.1 uncultured Saprospiraceae bacterium
ATGTAGGCGGAGCGGGAGTGACCCGAGGTTACCTCCAGAAAGAAGAATTGACCGCGATGCGATTTCTTAAAAATCCTTATGCTGAAACAGAACGTTTATACCGAACCGGAGATTTGGCTCGTCTACTTTCAAATGGCGAGTTGGAGTATTTGGGACGAATAGATAGTCAGGTACAGTTGCGTGGTTTTAGAATAGAATTGTCAGAGATAGAACAGCGCCTGAGAGACTACGAGGAGATCAATGACTCGGTGGTATTGCTAAAAGAAAAGAACGAGGAAAAATACTTGGTAGGTTATTATGTATCAACAGCGGAAAAGAGCGTCAGCGATTTGCGCGCCTATCTGAGTACGGTACTTCCCGACTATATGATCCCGACCTATTTTATGAAAATAGATAAGCTTCCACTGACTGCAAACGGAAAGCTAAACCGCAAAGCCTTACCCGAAGTAGAAGTCAAACTAGAAGACAATTATGTGGCTCCAGCTACCGAGGTAGAAGAGCAATTGGTAGCGATTTGGTCAGAAGTGTTGGATGTAGAAAAAGAGAAGATCGGAATCTATGCTAATTTCTTTGAAATGGGCGGGCATTCTCTAAAAGCGTTGCGCTTGAGCAACTCTATACAAGAATATTTTGAGGTGAAAATGGAATTGGGGAAAATATTTGAATGCCCTACTTTAAAACAGCAAGCAGAAGTCGTTCAAAACTTAAACAAACGAATAGACTTGAATGCTCCCAAAAGTATTGGGACAAAAAAATATTATGCAACGTCGCCTGCACAGGAACGATTATTTTATATCCAGTCGGTAGATAAAAAAAATACCGCTTTTAATATTTCGGGTGCCTTCCTTATGGAGGAAAAAGTGGAAATGAAACGATTAAAAAAATCCATTCATACTCTGATTAATCGACACGATGGTTTAAGAGCTACTTTTTACTCTTCAGAAGACAGTATCGTTCAAAAACTAAATGAGGCAATTGATTTTGAATTGACCCTTTTTAATTCAGCAGATTACCCTTCTGTCGAAGATGCTTTTAATCACTTTGTAAAGCCTTTTGATTTAGATAAAGGACCTCTTTTCCGCAGTGGATTGTATATACAATCAGAGACAGAAAATATCCTGTTCATTGATATTCATCATATCGTTTGTGATGCTATTTCATTAAATGTTTTGGTACAAGATTTTAAAGCAATATATAGTGAGAAAGAGCTACGTCCTATCGATTTAAGATATGTGGACTATGTGTATTGGCAAAGAGCGCAAACGGCCTTTTTAGCCGAACAAAAAGAATTTTGGAGCAATAAATTATCGGGCGAATTACCTCGAATGGATTTGCCTATTATCCGGAGTCGGGAAGAAGTAACGAGCCAATTGGCAAACAGAGATGTATTGGAGGTGAGCGGAGAAACTTACCAGGCCTTAAAGCAGTTTTCTTTGGCGCACAAAGCTTCTGATTTTATGTTTTTCCTTTCTATTTTTTACCTCTTTCTTTCTAAAATAACAGCGAACTCCGATGTCATTATTGGAACAGATGCCGCCGGAAGATCACACCCCCTCTTAAAAGACATCGTTGGAACTTTCATCAATATCTTACCACTGAGACTTCAAGTTTCAGAAGATTCCCAATATGATGAATTCTTATCGGAAGTGAAACGAACGGTCTTAGAAGCATTTGATAATCAGGATTATCAGTTTAATCAAATGGTATCTGAATTAATAAATGAAGAACAATCGGAAAGGAATCCAATTTTTGATGTTCATTTTTCTTTTACCAATGCCTTTGATCAAATAGAAGCATTAGAGGAGGTCGCATTCAAGCAATTTGAAGTCAGTAAGGTAGAAACCACTGAATACGAATTCAAGTTAGAGGTGCAAGAAGAAAACGAGGTATTCAAGGTTTACTTTGTTTATAATAATGCTTTGTATGACCAGGAAAGTATGCAGGTGTTTATGACCTATTTCAATAATATATTGATCAGTGTATTAGGAAATTCTAAGATTGCTATACGAGATATAGAATTGGAATTAACTAGTATTTCCTCCTCTTAGGAATGAGAAATTAATAAATTCAGAATTTTAACTGCTTCTTTTGCCCCTATTTTCGACCTATAAATCAGTCATTTATCCAGATAAACTCTTGATTTATACGCCAAAACTAGAACCAAAATAATCGACTTAAAGAATCTGAATCTATTTAATCTTCATTCCTTAGTAAAATCCTAAAAAAAATAATATGTGTGGAATTTGTGGCTTTATCAAATTAAATGAGAAAGCAGAGCAGGGCGATAAAATGATCGTAGAAGAAATGGTCGATACTTTAATTCATCGAGGCCCTGATGAACAAGACTGTTTGATATTTGACAATGTAGCTTTTGGCTTTAGCCGCCTGAGTATCATTGGTCTTAGTAATGGAATGCAACCGATCTTTAATGAAGATAAGTCGATTGTTTTAGTCTGCAACGGAGAAGTTTTTAATTACATTGAACTCCGAGAAGATTTAGAGCAAAAAGGACATGTCTTTAGCACGGAATCCGATATCGAAGTTATTGTTCATCTGTATGAGATGCACGGGATGGATTTTCTGAATAAGTTAAATGGACAATTTGCTTTTGCCTTATTCGATAAGAAAAAAAAGACCCTGTTTTGTGCCCGTGATCAGATGGGGATTGTTCCATTTTTTTATACCAAGGTAAAAGACACCTTTGTGTTTGCCTCGGAAATTAAGGCCATATTAAAGCATCCTTTGGTGACGGCGGAAGTAGACGAAGTGGGATTGGATCAGGTTATGACTTTTGCAGGACTGATTAGTCCTCGGACCATGTTTAAGAATATCCACAGTCTGGAAAATGGACATTTTATTAGTGTTAATCAGCAAGGAGATATTCTCAAAAAAGAATACTGGGATTTAATCTATCCAGAAGGGGAAGTAAAGATGAATGGGAAACCTGAATCTGATTACGTTGATGAACTAGAAAAACTCTTTGAAGAATCTATCAACCTAAGACTTCGAGCAGATGTACCTTTGGGACTTTATTTGAGTGGCGGTTTGGACTCTTCTATGATTGCCATGAAAATAAGTAAGATGCATCCAGGGGCGGAAAAAGATGCTTTTTCAATCGACTTTACCAATGATTTACACTCCGAATCTTCTTATCAAAAACTCATCGCAAAGGCAAGTAACTCAAAACTAAATCAAAAAATATTTTTATACGATGATATTTCTGGACGATTGCAACAGTCTGTCTATCACAGCGAATGCCCCATCAAAGAAACCTATAATACAGCATCTCTTGCCTTATCGGAAGCAGTAAGGTCAAAGGGAATAAAAGTCATTTTGTCGGGAGAAGGTGCCGATGAATTTTTTGCAGGTTACGTTGGTTATCGCTTTGACAAAATGAGGGGAATGAATATGATTCAAAACCCAGTGAGCGACGAGGAAAAAGAAATTAGGAATCGCGTTTGGGGAGATGAATCTTTTTATTACGAGAGAAATTTTGCGGACTATGAAAATGTCAAACGAGGCCTTTATTCAAAGCGCATGAATGATTCCTTCGATGAAATTAATTGTCTGAATTATCCAATCATCAATAAGGATAGGATTAAAAATCGAGACGTACTCAATAAGAGAGCTTATATCGATTACAAAATTAGATTGGTGGATCACCTGGTTTCCGATCATGGAGATCGGATGGCACTCGCCAATTCGGTAGAAGCAAGGTATCCTTTTTTAGATAAAGATTTGGTAGAATATTCCACTCAAGTTCCTTCTAGCCTAAAACTTAACGACTTTACTGAAAAATACATTTTGAAAAAAATGGGAAGTCGCTTTGTACCACAAGAAGTGATCGATAGAGAAAAATTTCACTTTATAGCACCTGGTAGCCCTTATCTGATTCAAAAAAATACAGAATACATCAACGATATTTTGTCTTATGATAGGATTAAAAAACAAGGCTATTTCAATCCAGATAAAATTGAAGAACTCAAAAATATTTATAAACAAGATGGCTTTAAAATCAATGCTCCGTTTGAAAACGATTTATTGATAACGGTCATCACCTTTGGTATTTTTCTCGATAAATTTATTGAACAATAGAGTTTAGTCTCTGAAATTGGTTAGAAATAAATCATCTATCTATTTTAAAACAACTTCAAAACTTCTCTAATAAAATAAAACTCATTACATGATCTTTCAACATAAATTAATAGGGCAGTTAAAAAAACATCAAGATAAAACGGCAATAGAATACGGAAGTGAAAAAAGCTCCTATGCTGCATTACTATCTGCGTCCAATAAAGTTACTCAACTCCTTCTGGAAAAGAAATTGACACCAGAAACGATAGTTGGAATACAACTGTCTAATCGGGTAGATATCATCAGTTCTATGATCGGAGTGATGAATGCTCGATGCGTATTTGTTCCAATTGATGCAAATTTGCCAACCCAGCGTTTACAGCAAATAGTTGATGACCTCCAATTGGAATATGTAATTTGTTCAAAAAAAGAAGAGTCTTTAGTTGCGCTAAATACGCAAGCTACATTGAACCCTCTTTATTTTGAAGATATACAAGAACAGAAAGACGTACTGCTCCAGGAAGAGGATTATCCTACTTATGGGGAAGACGATAGCCTCTATATTTATTTTACTTCCGGCTCTACCGGAAAACCCAAGGGAGTCATTGGAAAAAATAAAAGCCTAAGTAATTTTATCGAATGGGAAATAGAAGAATTTTCAATCGATGACTCGTTTCGATTCAGCCAATTTGTAAGTCCGTTCTTCGATGCTTTTTTAAGAGACGTCTTTGTACCTCTAATGGCTGGTGCAACCATCTGTATCCCTACTTTAGAAGAAGAAGTTTTGGATCCTAAAAAATTGATTTCGTGGATTGACGCGTCGAGAATTAATCTGATCCACTGTGTACCCAGTTTATTTCGATTAATCAATGAGGAAAGTTTGACTGCGGAAAATTATTTAAACCTAAAATACGTATTGCTTTCTGGCGAAAAAATCAATCCTTCTGATTTGAAACCTTGGTACCACCTCTTCAATGACCGGATACAATTGGTCAATCTTTATGGTACGACTGAAGCTACAATGATCAGTTCCTTTTATAAAATTACTCCTGCAGACGCTGAAAAAGCTAAAATGTCCATAGGAAAAGGCATTCGAAATAATGAACTCCGCATTTTAAATAAAGATTTAAAACCCTGTAAGCCACTTATTGTCGGCGATCTGTTTATCGTTTCTGACTATAGCTCTAAAGGATATTTTAACGCAGAGGAATTGACCAAGGAAAAATTTATTGTATTAAATTCTGAAACTGGAGGCGACGAATTTGCCTACAAAACGGGAGATAAAGCAAGGCGTTTAATAAATGGAACACTAGAACTTTTGGGAAGAGAAGATCGGCAAATAAAACTGCGAGGAATTAGAATCTCTTTAGATGAAATTGAGCAAGTGCTACTGCAAAGTGAATTGGTGAAAAATGCCATAGTGGTATTGCACGTAGAAGAAGATAAGGAAAATAATATTCGTAACGAATTTCTCGTCGCGTTTTTGATCGCTGAAAATGCAGCTGCTGATCTGTCTGGTGAAATTGATACTTACCTAAAAGATAGTTTGCCGGAATACATGATGCCTTCGAAAGTAGTTGTGAAGGAGGAATTCCCATTATTGAGCAATGGAAAAATTGATTACAAAGAATTACGGGCTAGTTTGAAGATATCCGAAGCCACTATCGTAGCTCCAATAGATGAAACAGAGCATAAAATATTGGAAATATGGCAACAAATTCTGGGCGACAAACCGATGTCTACTACAGATAAATTCCATGAAATCGGAGGAAATTCCTTGAGTATTATGAGGCTGATTGCGAGGATTTTTAAGGAATACAATATCCGTATTTCCTTAAATGAAATATTCAATAATCTGACGATTAAAAAACAAGCCGAGTTTATCAAAAATGCAAATGCAGATAAACCGCTGGCTGATAAAGCTGAAAATAAGGAAGAATTTATTTTCTAATAAAGTCTAATATACTTTTTAAAGAACTCATCTAATTAGCTTATACTAAAACCTAAAGGGCTCTATCCCTTTTTAATATCAATACATCATGAAAAAAACAAAACAAATCGATGATTTGGCAAAATCCAAAAAAGATGATAAAATCTTACTAATGCTCCTTCCTTTTTGGACTCCTTCTATTCCTCCATTAGGTATTTCTTTGATGAAGGCTTTACTTCAAGAACATGGATTTAAAGTTAAGACACATGATGCCAACATGGATGTTGAATTCAGGGAAATTTACGAAGGCTATTTTGCAATTATCCGAGCAGTAGTCCCTGCTTATAAACAAGGTAATTTCTTTAATATTGGCATGGATGTTATGAGAAATCAAATGATGGCTCATATTAATTATACCAGTGAAGAAGATTATAAAGACCTCATTGAAAGGATAATTTACCAACACTACTACTGCGATATCAGTGCGGAGCAAGTTCAAGCCCTCATAGATGTTCTGGATGATTACTATGACAGATTAAAAACATTTCTTCATAACTATATCGAAACTTACGATCCGCAGATAATTGGTTTGTCAGTATTTAGTGGAAATTTAGCCTCTTCTATCTTTTGTTTTAGAGAAATTAAAAAAGTGAATCCGGAGATTGAAACAGTCATGGGAGGTGGAACTTTTTCAATGGAAATGGCAAAGGACAATCCTAATTTTGCGAGGTTCCTAAAGAAAGAAGGAAAATACGTCAACAAAATTTTTATCGGAGAAGGAGACTTACTTTTTCTACGATATTTGGAAGGCGAACTCGATCCCCTACAGAAGATTTATCAGCTCAATGATTTAAGCGAAAAGAACTTAACCGTAGAAGAAATACCTATTCCTGATTTTGCCGACCTCAATATGAAACGATATCCGCAGATAGGGTATTGGACTTCCAGAAGTTGCCCCTATCAATGTAGTTTCTGTTCCGAAACTATTTATTGGGGACGCTATCGGAAAAAAGAAGCACCAAAAATGGTGAACGATCTTCAGCAATTAAGTAAGCAATATGGTAGTCAAGTTTTTATGATGGGTGATTCGCTTTTGAATCCAGTTATTGATAAACTGGCTAATGAGATGATTAAGCAAAATGTCAAATTGTATTATGATGGCTACCTGAGAACAGATCCACCTGTGGCCAAAATCGAGAATGCAATGAAATGGAGAAAAGGAGGATATTATCGGGCAAGATTGGGAGTAGAATCGGGGTCTGAAAATATGTTGCTGATGATGAATAAAAAGATTAAGGTCGAGGATATTAAAGGTTCACTAATTGCTCTGGCCACTGCAGGAATCAAAACAACCACCTACTGGATCGCTGGTCACCCTCACGAAACAGAAGAGGATTTCCAACAAACCTTAGACCTCCTAACGGAAATGGCCGACTATATTTGGGAAGCGGAAGTAAATCCTTTTAGCTACTATTTGACGGGCCAGGTCAACTCTGATAAATGGATGTCAGAATATAAACGGGTAACTATTTTTCCAGAAAAATACACCGACATGCTACAGGTGCAAACCTGGGAGATGCAAGGCTGTGACCCCCAAAGAGAAGTGATCTATGAAAGAGTCAATCGATTTGTAGCGCATTGTTTTAAACTAGGCATTCCCAATCCATATAGTGAGAAAGAGATTTATGATGCAGATATGAGATGGAAAAAATTGCATAAAAATGCAGTGCCAGCTTTAGCAGAATTTAGAAACTCGGGAACGTTAATTGACGATTTTGGTAAGGTCGTTTCCTTGGGAACAACAGGTACTGAAGAAGAATTTATTTTCTAAGATTTCTTTCTATTTTTAAATATTCCAATTATGAGTGTTAAGGACGTAATAAATGATTTAAGGCAAAAAGGAGTCGGGATCTCAGTTGTCGATGACAAACTTAGAATCAATGCCGTCAAAGAGATGATGACCCCCGAACTCCAAACTTTTATAAAAGGAAATAAAGCCGAGATAATTAGTTATGTCAAAGAGCTAAATCAGGGAATCAAACCAGCAGCTCCAAAAGCTTACTACCTCACTTCTTCGGCTCAAAGACGCTTGTTTTTTCTCTACCAACTGGATGAATCTTCTCTAGCATATAACCTGCCCAATATGGTCAAGCTAGTGGGCGATCTGGATATTGATAGCTTAACGAATGCCTTTAAGCAACTTATCTTGCGACATGAAAGTCTCCGAACTTCTTTTGATTTAATCGATGGAGAGCCAATGCAGAAAATTGCAGAAACGGTTGATTTTAAAATTGAATTTTTTCGAAAAGAAGAAAACGGAAAAGAGGCTATTAAGAATTTTATTCGCAGTTTTCAACTGAATAAAGCTCCTTTGTTTAGAGTTGGACTTTTGCAATTGGCACCAGAAGAACACTTGCTGATGGTAGATATGCATCACATCATTTCAGATGGAATGTCTCAGGGTATTCTGATCAGAGATTTTATGGTTTTATATGATGAGATGCTATTACCAGAAGTGCAAATTCAATACAAGGATTATGCGGAATGGCAAGGGAGCGAAGAGTCGAAAAAAGAGGTCGCTCAACAAAAAGAATTTTGGTTAAAGGAATTTGCGGAAGAAACCAATACAATTGATTTGCCAACTGACTTTTCCAGAATGTTGGTAAAAAACAATGAAGGAAATACCCTAGAATTTCAACTGAGTGAAGAAGAGACTTTAGCGATTAAAAAACTGTCTCAAAAAGAAGGTTTAACTGATTTTATGACCATCATGGCTTTCTTTAATTTGTTGCTAAGCAAATTAAGTAATCAAGATGATATCGTTATTGGAACACCAATATCCGGACGGCTTCATACCGGCTTAGAGGATACCATGGGAATGTTTGTAAACATCCTTCCTTTGCGGATACAAGGAAAAGGAGAGTGGCGATTTACTCAGTTTTTACAGGAAGTAAAAATGAAAACCCTTTCTTGTCTGGAAAATCAATCTTATCAATATGAACAATTGATAAAGGATTTAAAGGTAGAACGAAACCTAAGTAGCTTTCCCCTAATTGATGTGATGTATATCCATCAAAACTTTGAAGAAGAAGAATTCAAAATACCTGGCTTAGAGCTTAAACCTTATGATTGGACCAATGAAATTTCTAGATTTGATTTGGCTTTAACCTCTATGGAACAAGATGGCCAATTCCAACTTGGCTTTCAATACTCCACTGGTTTGTTTAAACTGGAAACGATAAAGCGACTTCGGGATTATTTCCAGCGATTGGTATCCAGCGTTTTGTCTAACACCGAAGTGAAACTCGCTGATCTTGAATTGATGTCGGCAACGGAAAAACAAGCATTGCTAAAGTCTTTTAATAGTGCGGAAATTAATCCTTCCAAAGAAGCAACGCTCCTTGAACTTTGGAAAAAACAAGTCGAAATTAATAGCAATCAAATTGCGATTCAGTACGGAGATTTGGCCCTGTCTTTTGAACAAGTGGACGCTAAAGCAAATAATATTTGTGCATACCTCCAAAATGATTTAGGACTCCAAAAAGGGGATTTCGTAGGCGTATTGTTAGAGCGCCAGGAGTATCTAATTCCTAGTTTATTGGCGATTCTTAAAGCTGGTGCGGTTTACGTACCCATTGACCCCACTTACCCGATAGAACGCAAAAAAGCCATTGTCAATACCGCAAATTTAAAAGTTCTGATTTCCAATGGAAAAGACTTAGACCTGCTGGAAAATGATGCTGTTGAATTATTAGATTTAGAGCGATCTTTATCTAAAATCGAAGCAAATTCCTCCAGCCCTATTCCTGTAAATCTGACTGGCGAAGATTTGGCTTATGTAATTTTTACCTCCGGTTCCACAGGAGTTCCCAAGGGGGTAATGGTTGCTCATTATTCCATTGTCAATTATGTAAACTGGGCGGTGCCTAAATATGTAAAAGCGGAGAAAGTAACATTCCCATTATTTACTTCCATTAGTTTTGACCTTACTCTGACCTCCATTTTTGTACCCTTGCTCAGTGGAAATACCATCCGTTTATATCCCGAAGAAGAAAATCAATTTACCATAGATCAAGTTTTACAAGATAACTCGGTGGAGGTAGTCAAATTGACTCCATCTCACCTTCAGTTGATTTTGAATTCCACCTATTTCAATCAGGAAGGCTATCAGAGTAAAATAAAAAGACTGGTAGTCGGTGGAGAAGAGTTGACTACTCAATTGGCGAATGAAATAGATAAATTGTTCGATGGAAAGGTAGAAATATACAATGAGTATGGACCGACAGAAGCAACAGTGGGTTGTATGATCCACTTGTTTGACAGAGAAAAAGATACTAGGCGAACTGTGCCAATAGGAAAAGCAATAGCTCATTCATCGGTTATTTTATTGGACCGACATTTAAAGCCTGTACCCGTAGGAGGGCTAGGAGAATTGTATGTTTCTGGAATGGGACTCGCCAAAGGTTATCATAATGCTCCGGATCAAACGGCGGAGCGGTTTATTGAAAATCCTTTTGTGGAGCAGGGAAGATTGTACCGAACCGGAGATTTGGCGAGGCAATTGGCCGATGGGAATTTGGAGTTTTTGGGTCGGATAGATAAGCAAGTGAAAATCAGAGGATTTAGAATTGAATTGGGAGAAATAGAGAATGTCTTGCTGAATTTTGATTCCGTAGAAAAGGCAGTGGTTTTGGTGAAAGAAAATAAGGATGAAAAATACCTCATGGCTTATTATACGGCAGCAGAACAGCTAGAAGAATTAGACTTGAAGGCATTCCTAGCTGGAAAATTACCGCTTTATCTTATCCCTTCTCACTTTGTTTACCTCAACGAAATTCCGCTGACACCTAATGGGAAATTAGATAAAAAAGCTTTGCCAGATCCAGAATTAAAAGATAGAGACGAAAGCTTTAAACCTTCCAATGAAATAGAGGAAAAGCTAGTAAAGATATGGTCTGACATCATTAAAATTGATGAAAGTAAAATTGATGTCAATTCTAATTTCTTTTCTCTTGGAGGTCACTCCCTGACGACCTACACTTTACTCAGTAAAATTGAAGAAGAGTTTAATGTGAAAATCAGTTTGGTGGCTTTCTTTGAAAAACCAACCATTAAAGATATCTATCAACAAATTTTGATGACCAGAGTAACGCAAAATAATGATAGTAGTAAAGCAATAAATAAAGTTACCATATAATCAATGGAGAAGTTATTTGAAAAATTAACTGCTTTGGGCATTTCCCTAGTTGCAAGAGATCAACAGCTTGATATTCTTGATCCTAATAATGCCCTTACAGAAGACCTATTATTGGTTCTTAAAGAAAATAAGACTAAACTGCTAAGCCTCTTAAATGGCTTGTCGGAAGGGGTGGAACATAGGGCTATTTCAAAAGCAGCGGAAAAAAAATATTATCCGCTTTCTCCTGCTCAAAAACGAATTTATTTTTTACACAAATTTGATGAGAATTCACTGGCTTATAATATTTTTCAAATCATCAGATTAGATGGAGCCTTAGACAAAGAACATCTTAATAAGGTGTTTGAAAAATTGATTATAAGACATGAAATACTCCGTACCTCCTTTAAATTAATCGAAGATCATCCTTTTCAAATAATTTCAGAATCTTTCAATTTTGCTATTGAATATGTAAAGTCTGATGAAGCCGGAGTGGAGACCATCATCGAGCAATTTATCCGACCTCATGATTTGGAAAATGCTCCTTTAATACGAGTAGGCCTAATTGAAATAGCTTCAAAATCACATATCCTAATGTTGGATATGCACCATATCGTAACAGACGGTTTGTCGCAAGGTATTTTGATCGAAGATTTTATGTCCTTGTACAACGGTAAAGAATTGGAACCTTTATATCTGCAGTACAAAGATTATGCAGAATGGCAGCAACAGGAGGAAGAAAAAGGAAAAGTAATCAAACAGAAAGAATTTTGGCTGAACGAATTTTCAGACGATATTCCGACCTTGATGTTGCCTGCCGACTATGATAGACCCTTGGTCAATACCTATAAAGGAACAGTGAAGTCTTTTCAGTTGACCCCTAAACAAACAGAAAGACTCAAAGCGATTGCACGGCAAGAAGGCGCTACTATGTTTATGATGATGATGTCTATTTATGCTGTTTTGCTGAGCAAATTAAGCAATGTAGAGGATGTCGTTATTGGAACTCCTGTAGCTGGTAGAAATCATACTGATTTAAAAAGGATCGTGGGAATGTTTGTCAATACACTAGCTATCCGTAGCCGTCCAAATGGAAAATTGGATTTTAAATCTTTTCTCAATGATGTAAAATATAAAACACTTCAATGCTTCGAAAATCAATTATTCCCTTATGAAGAGTTGATAGATGAATTACAACTGGAACGTCAAACCAGTGGTAACCCTTTGTTTAATGTGATGTTCTCTTATGAGAATTTTGAAAATACAGAACTGGAAATTGCTGGTTTAAAATTGAATGCATACGATCGCACTCAAGATGTTTCAAAATTTGACCTTACGCTAAGAGCTATAGAGAATAATGGGAAAATGGAATTGGATTTTGAATACGCGACCTCTCTATTCCAAGCAGAAACCATTAACCGTTTTATCGGCT
>CAYQRA010000100.1:0-12584 GCA_964419315.1 uncultured Saprospiraceae bacterium
AGACCATATCTAGGAAATAACGGTCGTGAGAAACAACGATAACCGTATTTTTAAAGTCGGCCAAAAAATCAGCTAACCAAGTCGCCGTATAGGCGTCTAGATCATTCGTAGGCTCATCGAGTAGTAGGATGTCAGGATTTCCAAAAAGAGCTTGAGCCAATAATACTTTGACCTTTTCAGAACCCGTTAGCTCTTTCATCTTTTTATAATGAAGGTGTTCTTTAATGCCCATGTTACTCAAAAGCTCCGCGGCATCACTTTCGGCTTCCCAGCCTCCCATTTCTCCGTATTGGTTTTCGAGATCAGCCGCTCTTAGTCCTTCTTCATCTGTCGCCTCAGGATTCATATAAATGGCATTCTTCTCTTCCTGAATGTCATACAGTTCTTTATATCCCATGATCACAGTATTGAGTACTTCAAATTCCTCAAATTCAAAGTGATCCTGTTTTAGGACGGCCATTCTTTTGCCCGGTTCGAGGCTTACATTTCCACGGTTAGGGTCTATTTCTCCAGAAAGGATTTTTAGGAAAGTCGACTTTCCTGCACCATTGGCACCAATTACGCCATAACAATTGCCAATGGTAAATTTTAAATCCACTTCATCGAATAAAACTCTTTTTCCGTATTGAAGTCCTAAGTCGTTTACTGTAAGCATTTTATAATCCCTTTTTTGATGTATTAATTGAAGTCTAAATCTAGTATTGATAGAAATAGGCTGCAAAGGTAGGAATTAATTGGGGAAATGCAGGCTTTGAATGGAGGAACAATGAGCCCATTTCTAGAATTAAATGCTACTCCATTTTAACGCTTTCCCTCTGCTCTATTTTTTATTGCTTGGTTAAAAGCTTCAAATCCCGTTTCCGTTTGGGTACCGATCATCGCTAGAATAGGTCTTACGAGGATACCGCTAAAATTTTCACCGTGGATCAATTGGGTTTCTGAATCGCTGATGGTTTTTAATTGAAAATAATGCTCGCCATCAAAAAGGCCATTGAAAAATAATTTTCCTTTCCATCTAAATTCCTGCTCGTTCTCTACGGTTAAAACTTCTGGAGTAAAATGTTGAAGGCTTTGCCCCTCCAATTGGATGCTCACTTTTAGAGTGGTACCGACTGTCGCTTTTCCTACGATTTGGGTGACAAAGGGGTTCCACTGTGGGTAAGCTTCGAAATCCATCAATATTTGCCAAATTTTTGTTGCACTTGCATTGATGTTGATGGAACGCTGAAGGTTTTTCATAATATAGATTTAGTAAGTTAATTGATAATTCAAATATCCGGCGAATCCATTTACTAAAACTGACACTTGCCGCCAGTGCATAGATAATTGGTGACAATAGAAAAAATAAGTACTTTTGGAGATGACTTTTAATGGCCGTTTTGTGTTAACAATGATTGAATTTGCTGCGATGCAAGGAGCAAATCGTAGCGAACTATTGGAATTGACTCAGCAAAAAGCAGAAGTCTTGATTCAGGAGGAATGCAAAGTGGAAGAGGGGATTTATAATAAAGTGGCGGAACGGATTGAAGAAATGACAGGTGATTCTTTTTTTGGTTTACACCTCGGCGAGCAATTGAACCTTTCGGCGGCGGGATTGATTAGCCAGATTTCTCAAACTAGTGCTACGGTTAAAGAAGCATTGGAGTTGTGTTGTGAATTTGCCAGTCTAGGCTGCCGCGCTTTACCCATGACTTTGTCAGAAGAAAAAGACAATTATAAATTGTCCTTTCGTCCAGATCCCATTTGGTTCCAAAACTCTCCAGTCAGTGTTCGGCATACCCTTGATGGTTATGTGGCTTTTTCCCTTCGCCAATTTCATACCCTGACTCGGCAGAAGTATTTTCCCTTGGCCATTCATTATGTAGGACCTCGTGTAAAAGGGGCGGAAGAATATTTCCGAGTATTCAATTGTGAGGTACTTTTCCAACAAAAAGAGTACGCACTAATCTTTGAAAAAGCGCAAATTCATTTGCCGATCGTCACAAGTGATTATAGTCTTTTACGGGTTTTGGTGGCTCATGCCAATGAAAAAATGAATACGATACAAGCGGAGGCCGGATTTTACGCTACCGTAAAAAAGTCGATCGTTAATCTAATAAAACCAGGTTTTCCAAGTATCCAACAAGTAGCTGCTAATCTCAATATCAGTGTACGAACTTTACAAAGAAAACTCCAATCAGAAGGGCATACCTACAAAAAATTAATGGAGGATTTGCGGAAAGACTTTGCCATGAGCTATTTAAAAGATCCGAATTTAAACATCAGTGAGGTTGCTTATTTATTGTCCTATTCGGACGCTACTGCTTTTATACGTTCTTTTCGCAGGTGGACAGGGCATTCTCCCAAACAGTATCGGCAGCTTAAATTGGGTTCGGTTTAGATAAAGAAAAGTATGGTTGATTTTCTCTAAAGTAAGGGGTTTTAAAGCACTTCCTAACTTTAGCATTCAAGACCGCATAACTAGCAATATCTATCAAATAAAAAGTCCTCCAGCTTTCGAATCTTCTTTTTTTATGCAAAAAATGCACAAAATGTCCGCGAACACCTTAATTTAGAGTATCCACTGTTCTTTTACTTAATTTATCAGAAAATCTAAGAAATAATGAAACAAACCTTTACCCTTATTATGCTATTGTGTTTCACCCTCAATTCCTATGCACAGGTATTGTTTAGTGAAGACTTCAATGACGTTGCCCTTGAAAATGGTGCTGCCCTGATGCCAGATGGTTGGTTTACGGAAAACAAAGATGGCCAAACGGCAGTAAATTTACCTTCTAATTTCCCTTTTAATCTAGCTCAATACAATACGGAAGCTTGGGCGGTTACCGATTATGAATTGGGAAATAATAAAGCAGCGATCAGTACTGGCCTACACGGTCCATTGGAAGGGGTCACTGACCGTTGGTTGATTAGTCCTAAAGTGTCTGGAATTACCAATGAGACCTTTTTGTTTTGGAGAGGTTTTACGACGAGTACCACTGCACAAGATAAATGTAACATTTGGGTAACTTCTACCATCGCTGGTGCCACACCAACTTCTGCTGATTTCATTGCCGACCCCACCCAAAAAGTAGAGTCTATTAGAATGACGCCTGACGAGTTTACCACTTATGCCGCAGACTTAGGCGCTTTTGCAGGGAAAGATATTTACTTCGCAATTCAGAGTGAATCTTTGCCACCTTCTAAAGTTATTTTCGACAACTTCCAAGTGAGAGTTGCAGAAAGAGATGACCTTGAAGTAGAAGGGCTGGCTTTGGAAACTTACTTTTATAGCGGGCCTAATAAAATCAGAGCCAATGTAATGAGTGTCAGTCCAGATCCGATTACCAGTGTTACGATGAGCTATCAGGTCGATGGTGCCGGAACAGTTGTTACGGAAACGTTTGATGTTAGTTTGATGAATATCATTGATAGAGCGATGATCGAATTTGACCAGGTAGCGGATATGGAAGAAGGAGGACACGATGTGGAAGTTTGGATTGAAAAGGTAAATGGAAATGATGACATGGTGACCGAGAATAATTCTAAAACCGCTTTTACTAGTTTGATGGATGACACTCCAAAGAAAAGAGTATTGATCCAAGAATATACCGGAGCATGGTGTGGTTTCTGTCCAGATGGAACCCTTATTCTCGAAGATATTACTAAAGGAGATTCTCGTTATGTACCTGTAGCGATTCATACGGGAGATGAAATGGAAATTCCGGAAGGAGATATCATTGCTGGTGCTGCCACCTCTTCTTACCCAAGTGCTAGTTTTGACTTTAAACAATTTTCGGGAGAAGGTAATGTGGCCATTAGTAGAGGTAAATGGAAAGATAAAGCGGCAGACCAAAAAGATGACATCGTTCCTGTGGAAGTAAAAATAGAAAGCCATACTTACAGTCGCGACACGAGAGAAATGGAAGTAACGGTAACCACAAATTTTATTGGAGCGACTAGAGATGATCTTCGCTTGAATGTATGGCTTATTGAAGACCAAGTTACTGGACCACTCAATGAAGCAGGATTCAATGGTTGGAATAATGCCAACTCTGACAATAATTCGCCAGGATCTCCATTCTTTGGTTTGGGTAATCCGCTAGGGCCAGATGTTTTTGTACATCAACATGTCTTGAATGCCGTCTTTACTGGTGCTTGGGGAGATGACCAAATTTTCCCTTCTGAAGTTTCGGCAGGAGAAAGCTTTTCTAAAACATTCAATTATACCTTGCCAACGGCTACTGGTGCGGAGCAACATTGGAAAGCGGAAGACATTCACGTCATCGCTTTTGTTTCTCGTCATGATATCAATGTCAAGAAACGTTCCGTCTTGAATGCTGTTAGAGGAATCACATTCCTTACGGGGATTGGAAATCCTTTGGAAGAATTGTCAGGAGTACAGATCAATCCAAATCCAATTTCTACTACAGCACTTATGGAAGTCAATATGACGGAAGCGGCGGATTTGAGTATTCGTTTTTTCAACCAATTAGGCTTAGAAGTTTTGTCTCCAAGACAAGAATTTTTTGCTAAAGGTTCAACAACGGTAGAACTGTCATTGGAAGAATTGTCAAATGGCATTTACTTCGTTTCTTTATACGATGAAAAAGGTGGTATTCACACCGAACGAGTAGTTGTTCAGCATTAAGAATAACTTTTTTAGCGCTAGCTAAATGGAAAAGTCATCCCGAATTTTGGAACAACCAGAATTCGGGATTTCTTTTAAAGTATTTATTTTCTTTAAAATCTATAAGCTGGCGTTCTTTTTGGACATAAGTAAGTGTTAGGAGGATAGACTCCTTTCCAACTGCATTAAAAAAATCTACTCTAAAACCGATTCTATATGCGCTTATTGCTGCTATTTTTTTCCTTGTTTTTTCTCTCCTCTAGTGTTGATCCTGCTAGTGCTACTAAAGTTAACATCCTAAGTGATTATGAAAATATCAACTCGCTGGAGGCTTTGATTGAGCGGTTTCCAAATAAGGTTTTATACATTGACCTTTGGGCGACTTGGTGCGCTCCCTGCCGTGCGGAATTTAGCTATGCGCCGATGGCTAAAGCCTATGCGGAGGGAAAAGATATTGAATTTGTTTATATTTCTTTAGACAAGAGAAGGCAGACCAAAACTTGGGAGCGGTTTATTGACCAGCATCAAATAGAAGGTCATCACCTTTTGGCCAATGAGCAATTACGAACAGATCTAAAAGAAAATTATTATTCGGCGATAGAAAATGGAGTCAAGCAGATCTATATGCCAGCGTATCTGATTGTTGATAAAAATGGAAAGTTGTATCATCGAGATGCGAGAAGACCTAGTGAAAAGAAAAAACTATGGAAGCAATTGAAAAAAGCTTTGAAGAAATAAAATAGACCTATGAAATTAGTATCCATTGATCGGAAAATATTGGCTTTGTATGAAGACCACCAACGCAAAGAGAAAAACCTTATTCACCTAAAGAATATTGAAAAACTAATTGCACAAAAAGAAAAATTGCTAGTACAATTGGAAGAACAAGTTCGGCAAGAAGAAAAAGATATTCAAAAACTAGAATCCTTTAACCTCCATCGGATTTTTCATACGATCCTCGGCAATCAGGAGGAACAATTAGAAAAGGAACGACAAGAGTTTTTACAAGCAATTTTGCAGCATAAGGGTTGTGTGAAAAGTTTAGCGGCGCTAAAGAAAAGTCGGGATAGCATCAGCCGGAGTATTAGCGGACAATTTTCGGTGAAAAGGAAATTGAATAAATTGCTCAAGGAGAAAGAAAAAGACATCTTGGCTAAGAAAAAACCTGCCTTTAAAAAAGTGCTTCGCTATGCCCAGCGACTTTCTGGACATCAGGCCAAAATGGAAGAAATACGCCAATGTATTAGAGTTGGTAATACCATCAAAGATATCTTGGATAAGATCAAATTTGACTTTGAAACTTTAGAAAATTGGCACGGTGGTTTGAATTTTAAGATCTCTGTTCGGGGAAGGACACAAGTTAGAAGAATCGAAAAAAACATCTACAAGACCAATAATCAAATTCAACTTTTTCGCGAAGAACTTTTAGACCTAAACGATCACTTTGCCATCGACTATGAATACCACATTCAAAGTATCAGTGATTTTCTACAGCAATTGGTAGACACCATGATTACGGATTGGGTCATTCAAAAGCAATTGGCCAATTCTCTGAATTTGCTGACCCGCTTATTTGATAAAATTAGTCTGATGAATAGCATGTTGGATTTGGAAATTAAAAAAACAAAAGAATATATCCGCTTGGAAAAGGAAGAGAAGGAGGCTTTGATTATTAAGATTTTGCAGGAAGTGGAAGAATGATTTGCTCCAAGGGAAGGTATAGGATCTACTTTGATTTTTAGGAAACTAAAAAACAGAAGCTATAAAACAAAGAGGATTAAATCGGCTTACTTGACTAATATTTCTCTTCTAAAGTTTTCTACTTCTCCTAAATGTTGCTATTTTGGAATATGAAGCAGTTGTTAGGAAAACTATCTCCTCTTTTTTTGAGCTCCCTAAATTGGATCAAGGGAAAGTTCGTTAGTTTAGGAAAGTTATGGAAAAAGAGACCTTCCTTAGCAGTCAAAAGTATTGCGATAACCATTCAAGAATTGGCTACGGCATTTTTAAGATTAGGAACCTTATTCTTAGTCGGTGTATTAGTTTATTGGTTGTGGTGTTCGATTGAAAACAAAGGATATGTAATCGAGCCTTTTAATGTGCCAAGGCATTTAGAAGAAAGTGGTTATGATGGTTCTGTTTTAGCAAGAAAGATACAGGATCAGATGCTACTTCTGAAAGAAGAGGCGGGTTCTATGAAGGAAGACTCTCTAGTCTTTGCTGGCAACGAATCTCCAGATTTAAACCTCTCTGTTATGTCGGTTGGTTTGTCTCTAAATTCCTTAACCTATCACCTGAAAAATTTATTGGGAAGAAAAAATTACTTCATCAAAGGAGATATCACTTACCTAGATTCTATATACTCGCTAACCTTAAGGATGACCGATTTTGAACCTATTGAACATCAAGTTTCTTTAATGGGTAAATCACACGGAGAAGCGATCGAACAACTGTTCAGGGAAAGTGGGGAAAGTATTTTAATGAATACGGACCCTTATCGACTAGCAGTGATCTATTATAAAAAAGAAGAGTATGAAAAAGGACTTAATGCCGTCAAAAAAATTCTAGAAGATCGTACCAATGAAGCTCATTGGGCTTATATCGCATGGGGAAGCATCGTAGAGAAAAAAGGAGATTTTAAAGCTGCTCCTTCTAAATTTAAAAAAGCAGTAGCAATAAAACCAGATTTTGAATTGGGTTGGTATCGCTTAGCTTGGGCATATGATAAAATTGATAAAAGTAAAGAAGCGGAGGCTGCTTTGGCAAAAGCCTTGGCCTTAGCTCCGGGTAAGATAGGCTGGCATCTTCGTGCAGCATGGCATTATCATGGAGAAGAAAAATTTGAAAAATCGGATAGCATTTTTCAGTATTTAGTAAACGATCATCCTACTGTTTACTATACTTGGTCAAATTGGGCAGATAGTAAATTAAGTCGAGAGAAAGTAGATGATGCCATTGCTCTTTTAGAAGAATCTCAAAAACATGTTGGACATAGTGCGAATGGTTTGATGACCTTGGCCTTTAGTAGCTATATGAAAAAAGATACGATTAAAGCGATCAATTATATGGAAGAGGCTTATGATTTATCCTCTAATAACTCTGCGATAGTTGCTAATTATATGCTTGCCTTATCTTTGAGCAGAAACTACAAAAAGGTATTAGAAATCGGTGAAGCGACCAATTGGGATGAAATGTCTGGAAACCAATACAAAAAATATGAGGCTAAAAGTCGGATCGCCAATGCCTACAATAATTTAGGCGAACATGAGGAAGCTTTATCTTGTATCAGAAAAGCAATTTCAGAAGCAAGTGATTATAATATACTCTATGTATCATTAGCTGAAACCCATGCTTACCAAGGTCAAGTAGATAGTTTTTATCATCATTTAGAGTACGCTTTTGAGAGAGGTTATAAACCTAAATGGCTCCTGCTTAGAAATGGGGTTAAACCTACGACTACTTATCAAAAACCTTATGATCTTTTTGTGAATGAACAGCGATTCATTGATTTAATTGAGAAATATAGAACAGAGCGTCCTTTAAAGGGGTAAAATAGAAATCCAAAATTCTTTTTGATCCTTATTAAAATTTCCAATCCACTCGTACCGTCCCATTAATCGGTGCCTCCAATAACCCAGGGCGAAGTGTATACTCTTCATTAAACAAATTCTTTCCAATCAAACTCAACTTAATGCCTTGGGGAAATTGATAAGCCAAACGAACATCCAGCGTTCTAAATCCTTTGTTGTTCTTTTCCCGATAGGCTTCCAAGTCAATTGGTAAAAAAGCAAAAGCAGCATCTACGGCTTCAATATGAGAGCCATAATTTCCCGCCACAGCAATCGAGAAGTTTTTAATCTTCGTCTCCAAATCAAATTTAAAGCTATGCGCAGAACGGTACTTCAAAACATTGGAATCCGAAGAGCTATTGACCGCATTGCGTTGGCCGGTAGTCAGCGTGTCGATCAGTGGAGTCATGGTAATATCAAATTCCTTAAACTTGGGATCAATAAAAGTATAACCCATAATCAAGTTGGTAGGAAGTCCAAATAACTTCCCTTGGGTACCAATACTAATATCCAATCCTTTGATCGAAGTATCTCCAACATTATCTGATTGAAATACGGCACCGAGATTTCCAGCAGAAGTCAATATAATTTTAGTTAACTCAAATTCCATCATATTGGCATAGTCGGATTGGAAAACAGAGACATCCAAAAAGCCAGTGAGGTCCGAAATTTTAAAACCCTGTTTTATCCCAAACTCTACCGTCCATCCGGTCTCCGAAGTCAATTCAGGATTGGGAACAATGATTAAACTTCCGGCTTCGGTTGTAATAAATTTTTCTGCAAGGGTAGGGAAGCGATAGCCTTGTCCCCAAGAAGACCGGAGGTAGGTATATTCTGCGAGCTGGTAATTGAGTCCCAAGCGAAACACCGGCTTCGCCTCCACCGATTGGCCACTGGCAAATACTTCATCCAAGACCATGATCGAATCCGGACTGTCAATACTATTGCGTTCATAACGCAAACCACCTGAAACATTCAAGCGATTAAAAAACTTTTTATCCAACTGCAAATAAGCCGCAGAATTATGGATAAGATAAGTCGTATCTCCAAACAAAGCCGAATTACTCACCGCTCGACTTCCAACCAAACCCGTCGTGATCACCAAGTCAATATCTTCCAACTGTTTTTGGTATTGGTATTCGCCATAATAAAGTTGAGAAGCATTACTTTGGCCATTGTCTACGTCATTGCGGATGCTGTAGAAACGACTTAAGAGTTTGTGACGATTGCCATTATTGTCAAAATAGTTGAGGTAAGGATCAATGGTATAACGGACTCTTTTTCGATTACTAAGGGTGGTTGAGTCTCCTACAAAACTTCCACATTGGCAATCCGTCTGCGTCCAATAAAAATAACTACTGCTGCGTCCAATATTAAAATTGGTGTTGACTCCAACAGCAAGTTTGTCATTGATGCGATAGCGGGTACCGATATTAAAACGACCGAATTTGATGGCCGTATTTTTTCTAAAGCTTTCTAAATTATAAGCATAACCGCCAAAGACCAGATCCAGTTTGTTTATCTTTCTACGGTGAGCAAGACTCACTCCCGCCTGTAGCGGTGCGTCCGAACCAGACCACCATTTCTTATCAGGATCTTTTGGAGCGCCATAGGCAGTATAAAAAGTAGATACATTCGTTTCGGGTTTGGACTTGGCATAAGCCGTACGGATATTGATAATTCCATTCATCGCCGAACTTCCATAAAGCGCAGAAGCAGCTCCTTTGACTACTTCTACTTGTGCGATGTTTTCTACCGGAATATCATCCCAATTGGGATTTCCAGCATCCGCTTGTAGCGCAGGAATATCGTCAATCAATAAAAGAACGCGACTACCGGCACCATAAGACCAACCCGACCCTCCACGGATATTGACTTGGTCATCTGCAATAGATACCCCCGGGATTTTTTCTAAAACTTCATCGACAGAAGTAGAATTGGTCGATTCAATTAGTCGAGGTTTTAAGACCTCTAGGGATACCGTAACTTCTCCCAAAGGTTTGGAATATTTACCACTAGTAACCGTTGCGGTTTCGAGCATCGTGACGGTTTCGCCAATCTGGAAATTGATTTCTTGTGGACTATTTTCAACTACCGTGACCTCCTTCTCGGTGGTTTCATAACCCAAGTAATTGATGTATAAAGTATGTGTTCCGACGGGGAGGTCAAAAGTATATTTGCCATCTACATCAGTGATTACTCCTAAATCGCCTAGCCGGACGGTAGCGCCGATTAGTGTTTCGCCAGAGTTGGCGTCAGTGATAATTCCATAGATATTTCCTTGTTGGGAAAATAGGTTGACAGTGCTAATTCCAAAAGAAAATAGAGCGATCAAGAGGATTTTGATTGCGGTTGCCTTCATTATTGAGAGGAGTTTGTTTGTTTAAATTCCAAGGCAGTTCACGGTGTGGATTAGAAATGACTTCCAATTAGGGAAGTTATTTCTGGCTGCAAAATAGGGCTTAGTTTGGAAATTTAGAATAAAATTTTGTCGCAAGTTTAAAGTCCTTTACTTTTTTTCTTTCTTTTCGACTGATAATCAGTTGCTTAGAACGCTAGAATCTTTGGAAGATTAGATTTGTTAAAAAATTTAACCCTATTTTTTTAGATTTGACACAACGAGCTTGAGTCTAGTATCGTTATGCCTCCGGTTATTAGCTAGTGAATCTTACGGAACTATAGCTATTTTTACCGCTTTCCTGTGAATAATTAAAGAACTTCTGTCAATAAACGACTCTTCTAAATGTATCGCTAAGCTTTTAACGATTTTGCGGTATATTGTGATAGCTTATCTATAGGACTTTTCTGATTTAATGAAGGTTTTAGCAATATGATCTTTAGAAACGATCGGGTTCTACTTTTAACCTTATTAAAAATTTACTTAATTACAATTTTCCGTTCATGAAAAAATTATTACTCCTTTTCCTATTTTTTACGGGCTTTTCTATTTCTCAATCTTCTGCTCAATTTTGTACTCCCGATAAGACCTTGGTTGATTCAGTAGTCGGTTTGAGTGTTTTATTTCCTGCTCCTTATGATACCGTGACGATGATGGGAGGTTTTGAAGATACCACCTGTATTGGGGTCTATTATGAAACCGATCTAAATATTGTGATACCACAAACAGTACCTTTCAACGGAGGAACAGTTCCTCTATTTAATATCAAAATCACTGGTGTTACAAATCTCCCCGGTGGAATGAATTATGCCTGTAATCCGACCACTTGCGTCTTTACTCCATTGGATAGTGTGGCCTGTATTCAGATTTATGGAATTCCAGATGATACCGTTACTGCCCAAAATTATAAATTAGGAATCACGGGTACTGCCAATGTAGGTTTTGATGTTGATTTAGGTATTTTACTAAATGCTAATGGTGGTGGATATTTCTTATATGTGAGAGATACTTCCGAGGCCATGTGCTTAGGGGTGGCCACTGAAAATACTTTGGCTAATGATCTCCAAATCTCCAACAGTCCTAATCCATTTTCAGACTATACCAATATTGAAATCAATTCTGATATCAATGCGAATTTCAATTTTGAAGTAGTCAATATGCTCGGTGCTATCCAACACCAAGAAAGAGTCAATATCATTCCCGGTAAAAACCAAATTGCTTTTGATGGAAGTGCGCTTTCTGAAGGTTTTTACTTTTATAGGATTAGCAATGAATTAGGCCAACTCTCTGGCAAAATGCTGATTAATCGCTAGTTAAGTTTTATTGAAAAAACGCCCAAAACTTGGCTTTTGGGCGTTTTTTCAATAATTTCGTTCTTCTCCCGTACCTACACACTCCAAATCCAAAGATTTCTTTTCCGTGAATCTGTTCTGAAATACCCATGACTATCTGAAGATCAGTCTAGTTATTGGTCAAGTACATTATTAAGTAACTAAGTTCAATTTTGATGGTTTTTTTTACGATTTAGACTTCGTTGTTTTTTTGATTAGCCACAAGGATGCATTCAAAAAATAACTCTCTAAATCAAAAATTAGCCCGGTCTTTGCCGGTAGGCAGACTCGATCAAAATGCAAAAGAATTTAATTTAAAATGTACTAAGTTTTTTTAATTTTCTAAAACCAGATTCTTATGTTGAAAAACTTTTTACTCCCTAGTTTTCTCCTTTTTTTCTTGTCCTTTAATGCAACGTATACGGCGGCTCAATGCCCTGGCTGTATGGTTAGCTTACCAGATACTTTAGAAGAGGATGCTATTTTTTTGGAGGAAGTTCCTGACGGCCAAACTAGTCTGTACTACAGCGATGATGTCAGTTTTCGTCTTCCCAAAACAACAACACCAGTCAGCGTAGATGACCCAACGATTCCGGCCGGAATCAACATTGATAAATTTAATATCATTGAGGTCAAAAATCTCCCTCCAGGTTTGGAGTGGGAAGCCAATCAATCTG